>NZ_QGDU01000036.1 GCF_003149045.1 Fibrobacter sp. UWR4
GAACAATCGGCCGAGAAAACGACTTGGATTTCTCACCCCATTAGAGTATATTTCTAGGCAAGTTAAACAAATTTACTTGGCGACTTAAATTCGCCAGAGATGAAAATATGAGAAAATACCTTTTCACAACCCTCGCAGTAGGCGCTCTCGCAGTAAGTGCGGGGGCGGCTGTTTCTGCGACTTCTGCTACAGATATGGAAAATTTGAAAAATTCCGCAGGCTGTTACGAAATTTCCACTCGAGAAAACCTTGTTGGATTCGCCAATATTGTGAATGGCACTGATGGTTATACACGAAATGTTTCTGCTTGCGGTGTTTTGACCAAGGATATTTACTACAACGAGAATGTTGTTAATTCCGGAAAAAATGGTCTAAATGGTAGTGGCTATGAAGAATGGACTCCTATCGCTGCGCAGTCAATTGTCGGTAATGACGTGGAGGCTAAGGCCTTTAAGGGAACTTTTGATGGTCAAAATCATGCTGTCTATGGTCTGTATGTGACTCAGCAGGGGTGGGAACCTAGTTTTATTGGTAATGCTCAGGGTGGCGCTGTCGTCCAAAATTTGAACATTAAGGATTCCTATTTTGCTCCGACTGGTGGTGGTGCTGGGGCAATTATTGGTTCATCGAAGGCCGTGTCTGGTAATACTGCTGCGATTAATATTGATAACTGCTCATTTGATGGTTTCATCAATGGTGGTTCTACCGAGAATAATGGCGGTTTAGTTGGCTCTGTGCAGGCTAGTACGACAGTTAAGATTTCTGATAGTTATAATGAGGGAAGGGTTGTTGGAAAAAGTGATATCGCTGGTCTGGTGGCCATTGTATATTCTGGTGGTTCCTTGGTCCTTGATAACTGTTATAATGCGGGCTACGTTCAAGCAACAAATCGAAATCCCGCTGTAAATCAAATTGTTGCCAATAAGAAAGGCTCTACTAGTGGAGCAAATATTGGTTGTTTGAGTTCGGGTACGGGATCTTCGAACTGTAGTAATGCAGGTTCCCCGACTAAAGCTGATTCCGCAACCACCGCACTCAACTATCTGAACAACAAGAGCGGTGCAAGCGACATCCAGTCTGAATGGAATACGCTAACCAATGATGAAAAAATCGAACGCTTGACTCAAAATGTTGAAGGTATCGTGGTTGATACAGTTTGGTCTACAACCAAGCAACTTTGGATTACTAGAACTACAATCAAGACACAGTTGGACCTTTCTGAAAATAACGCCCTCATTATCAAGGAAGATGTTGTTGCCGACTCCATTACCTTTGATCGTGATTTCAAGAGTGGAGTTGCTTCCACCATCATGGTTCCGTTCAACTATAGCGTTGGATCTACCATGAAGGCTAAGTTCTACGAATTTGCTAATGTCTCACAAGATGCTGATGGTGCCTGGAAGGTGTCTGCTAAGCAGGTGTCTGTGTTGCAAGCTCATACTCCGTATCTGATTGTGCCGACTGCTGATGGCGAACTTACTTTCGTTGGTCCCTTCGTTCTTTGGGCTAATAACAACGGTGGTGCTTACGAAAAGTCCATCGGCAACACTGCATGGAAGGCAGTTGGCGTCTACACCAAGAAACGTTGGGATGTCGGCGTAAATGATGAAGAAATCGGTACGATTTACGGCTTTGCTGCACAGGCTAAGAGTGAAAAGAATCCGGGCGACTTCGTTCGCGGTGGTAAGAAGGTTGCAATCCTTCCGTTGCGTTCTTACCTGAAGTACGATGCCTCCGCTGATAATGAAACTGTTGTTTCTACTCCGGCATTGACCAAGATGCGTGCAATTAGCTCTACTGAAGTTGCTTCTATTGATGCTTTGCCGCAGAGTCTTTCCGTTGAACTTGAAGATGCTCCGGAAAGAGTTGAAATTATCGAAAGCATCGAAGTTCCGGAAGGCGAAGAAACTCAGGATGGCGAAGACCTCGGTGAAAAGCCTCTGGGTATCGCTCAGAATCCCATGGTTCGCCCGGATGCACAGAAGGCTGACTGCTGGTTCAACATCAATGGCCGTAACATGAAGAATAAGCCCAAGTCTCAGGGCGCATTCATCAAGAACGCTACGCCGGTTATCGTCAAGTAAGGAGAACGTAAAAATGACTATCAAGTTTGAAAAGAAAGATTACGTTGCCCCCGCAATGACTGTTGTTGAAATGAGTGGTGAAGATGCACCGATTCTCTGCAGTTCTTGCATTACCGATTGCTATGAAGGTGATGATGATGAAGACGCTCTCTTTGGTTCCATCGGTACCTTTGGTAACGACAAGGCATAACCCCTGCGATATCACATTTAACATTTAGAATCTCACAGAAGGCTTCCCCGCGCATGCGAGGAAGTTTTCTTTTATGACAAACAAAATTTGTCATAAAAAGAGGTTCCCGTTTGGGCGTTTTTATGCGTTTGCGACTTTTTTTTGTTAACGCAACAAGATTGTTTTATTATTTTTGCCCATCATTGATGCTCAGTAAAGTCCCCTAAAGAGGTTCTATATGGATAAGATTTATCGTTCTGGCATTGGTTTCGACGTTCACAAGCTGGTGGAAGGTCGCAAGTGCATCATTGGCGGCGTGGACATTCCCTACGAGAAAGGCCTGCTGGGTCATAGCGATGCCGACGTGCTGCTCCATGCTATTAGCGACGCTCTGCTGGGTGCTGCAGGCCTGGGCGACATCGGAACCTACTTCCCGGATACGGACCCCGCCTTCAAGGGTGCCGACAGTCTGGAACTTCTCCGCAAGGTAGGCGAGGAAGTGGCAAAGGCTGGTTACGACATCGTGAACATCGACGCTATTGTCATGTGCGAACGCCCCAAGGTGAACCCCCACAAGGACGCCATGAAGGCAAACATCGCCCGCGTCCTGGGTCTGGATGTAAAGCAGATCGGCATCAAGGGCACCACCACCGAAAAGCTGGGCTTCACCGGCCGCGGCGAAGGCATCGCTAGCCAGGCTGTTGCCATGGTCCGCTCTAAATAAACCATCGATTTGGTCTCAATACGAGCTTATCATCTCCTGATTCGTAATCGGGGGGTGTTTTTTTTTGCTCTTTTCAAGCGCTTATAGATCGGCTTAAAAATACAGGAGTGAACACTTGTGCTTTGTTCGCCTTTTTCTATATTTGGCAGTACACTGATAGATGAACAACTACGCCGCGAGTTCGGACTAGCTGAAAGGCAGTGATGATGATCCGATAGCGGCGCAAACTCTGGCCGGCACGACTGCACCGAATAACATTTGCATCGCGCTTCGCTTAGCCAGAAAGGAATACATATGCCCGCTGTGGACATGAAATTGGCTGTGCTGACGCTTCTCGGCTGTCTTGCACTTTTGATGTACGGTATGAAGACCATGTCCGAAGGTCTTCAGAAACTCACCGGTAACACTCTGCGTACTATGCTGGGTACCATGACTAAACACCGCGTAATGGGTGTAGCTACTGGTACCGCCGTGACTGCGACTATTCAATCTTCTACTGCTACCACCGTACTTACTGTAAGTTTCGTTAATGCTGGTCTGCTCACATTGAAGCAGGCCATTTCTATTATCATGGGCGCAAACATCGGTACCACCATCTCCGGATGGATCATGGTGCTGGGCTTCAAGTTCGACATGCTCTACCTGGTGTACCCCTGCTTCGTGCTGGGCATCATCACCAGCTACTTCAAGAAGAACAGCTCCAAGAGTTTCAGCGAATTCCTGTTCGGCCTCGCCTTCATGTTGTTCGCCATTACCACCCTCCGCAATACCGGCGCTTCCATGCACCTGGGCGAAATCCCCGCGGTGCAGAACTTTGTGGCCGCCTGCGGTAACTGGGGATTTGCAAGCACCTTGCTGTTCCTTTTGATCGGTAGCGTCCTCACCATGTGCGTGCAGTCCTCTGCGGCGGTCATGGCGATCACCCTCATCCTCTGCTCCAGTGGCGCTCTTGAAATTTACCAGGGCATCGCGCTGGTGATGGGCGAGAACATCGGTACCACCGTCACCTCCAACGTGGTGGCCTTGAGTGCCTCCACTCAGGCTCGCCGCGCTGCCCTTGCCCACATGCTCTTCAACCTGTTCGGTGTGCTGTGGGTCCTCTGCGTGTTCCATCCCTTCATCAACATGGTTTGCGGCATCGTGGGCTTCGACCCCAATGTCAAGCCTTCCACCCCCGAAGAAGTCAAGGCCGCCCAGGACGGCGTCACCTTCGCCGTGGCAGGCTTCCACACCATGTTCAACGTGGTGAACGTGCTGGTCCTCATCTGGTTCATCAAGCCCATGGAAACCATCATCTGCAAGATTATCAAGGATAAGCCCGAAGACGACGAGTTCCGCCTCAAGTTCATTTCAGGCGGCATCCTCAGCACTGCAGAACTTTCCATCTTCGAAGCCCGCAAGGAAATCGTTCTCTTTGGTGAACGCTGCAAGAAGATGTTCAACATGGTGCCGGACCTGCTGACGACTAAGGATGAAAACGAGTTCACCAAGATTTTTAGCCGCATCGAAAAGTACGAAGGCATCAGCGACAGCATGGAAGTTGAAATCGCCAAGTACTTGAACGAAGTCAGCGAAGGTCGCCTCTCTCCGGAAAGTAAGGGCACCATCCGCTCCATGCTTCGTGAAATTTCCGAAATGGAAAGTATCGGCGACGCCTGCTACAACATGGCCCGCGCCATCAACCACAAGTTCCGTAGCAAGGACGACTTCACCGAAGAACAGTACGCCCATATCAACCACATGGTGGAACTCTGCAATGTGGCTCTGGACTACATGATCGAAGTGGAAGAAGGCAAGCCCGGCGCTGACTACAACCGTTCCCGCAACGTGGAAAACGAAATCAACAACTACCGCAAGAGCCTCAAGGAACGTAACGTGGTCGACATCAACGACAAGAAGTACGACTACCAGATGTCTGTGCACTACATGGACGTGATCAATGCTTGCGAGCACTTGGGTGACTACGTCATCAACGTGGTGGAAGCCCGGACCAATAGCAAGAAACGCTCCGTTTAAAAGAAGTCTAAAGAACTTTTTACAAAGTCCCCCGTAAGGGGGCTTTTTTTATGTCCGGGGGTATTTTGACACTTTTGTGACAGTCGATTATGCTATATTCCCTATACTCAAGTCAACAGGGCCTTTGGGACCCTCAACCAAAAACGAGCCGGACTGCCGGCAATAGATTGGAATTAGAATTATGGATTTTTCTGCGATTATTGCTGAAGAACTGAACCTTGAAGTATGGCGTGTCTCTAAGGCACTGGAATTGATGGACCAGGGTGGTACCATCCCCTTTATTGCCCGTTATCGTAAGGACCAGACGGGTACCTTGAATGAAATTGAACTGCGCGACATTAGCCATCGCCGTGACTACCTTCAGGAACTGACCGACCGTAAGGAAACTATCCTGAAGAGTATCGAAGAACAGGGCAAGATGACTCCGGAACTGAAGGCTCAGATCGAAGCCTGTAAGGACAAGACCCTGCTGGAAGATATTTACGCTCCCTTCAAGCCCAAGAAGCGCACCCGCGCAACGATTGCAAAGGAACTGGGCCTGGAACCTCTGGCTCGCCTCATGTGGGCTCAGGAAGAAACTGGCAACACTGCCGAACAGATTGCCCTTATCTACCTGTCCGAAGAAAAGGGCCTGGCAGATCCGAAGGCCGCTCTCAAGGGTGCCTGCGACATTCTGGCCGAAGAAGTGGCTGACAATGCCGAATTCCGTCAGTACCTCCGTGCTGCCGTTGAACGCGAAGGCAAGATGTTCTCCAAGGTCAAGAAGGATTTCGAAGGCCAGGAAACCAAGTTCAAGGATTACTACGATTACAGCGAAGCTGTTTCCAAGATTCCCAGCCACCGTATGCTGGCTCTCCGTCGCGGCGAAAAGGAAAAGGTCCTGCGCCTCTCTATCGAAGTGCCTACCGAAGAACTGGTGGGCTACCTCAAGTCCAAGATTATTAAGGGCCAGACTACCTGGACTCCGTATCTGGAAGCCATGTGCCAGGATGCCTGGGACCGTCTCCTTGCTCCCAGCATGGAAAGCGAAGTCCGTCTGATCCTGAAGGATGCTGCCGAAGAAGAAGCTTTCAAGGTGTTCAGCAAGAACCTGCAGGATGTGCTGCTGGCTGCTCCCGCTGGCCACAAGGCTGTGCTTGCCCTTGACCCGGGTTTCCGTACTGGCTGTAAGGTTGCAGTGCTGGACGAAAACGGCAAGTTCATGGATCACGGCATTATCAAGCCCCACGAACCGTGGAACGACAAGGCTGGTTCCGCAGTTTACCTCATGGGTCTTATCGACAAGTACAAGATTGACTTGATCGCTATCGGTAACGGTACCGCTAGCCGCGAGACGGACGCTTTCTGCGCCGAAATGGCAGCAAAGTTCAAGGGCAAGGTTCCGCCCCGCGTCATCGTGTCCGAAGCAGGAGCATCCGTATATAGCGCAAGCATGATCGCTATCCAGGAATTCCCCAAGGAAGACGTTACTACCCGTGGTGCAATTTCCATTGGTCGCCGTCTCCAGGACCCGCTGGCTGAACTGGTGAAGGTTGACCCGCAGTCCATTGGCGTGGGCCAGTACCAGCACGACGTGAACCAGCGCGAACTGAAGAAGCGCCTGGACGAAGTGGTGGAATCCTGCGTGAACATGGTGGGTGTGGACGTGAACAGCGCCAGCGCTCCGCTGCTCTCTCACGTTGCAGGCCTTAGCTCCACTCTTTCCGAAGCAATTGTCAAGTATCGTGACGAAAACGGCGCCTATGGCAGCCGTGAAGACCTGAAGAAGGTGAAGGGCTTTGGTCCTAAGGCTTTCGAACAGGCTGCAGGCTTTATGCGTATCCCGGGTGCAGAAAACCCGCTGGACGACTCCGCTGTCCATCCCGAAAACTACGCCCTCATCGAAAAGATGGCCGAAAAGGTGGGCGTACCTGTAAAGGATCTGGTGGGTAATGCGGAAGTGGTCAAGGGCATTAACCTCGAAGAATTCCTCAGCGACGAAGTGGGTAAGGAAACCTTGCAGGACATCCTGAAGGAATTGAACAAGCCCAGCCGCGACCCCCGTAAGGAATTCCGTTACGCAAAGTTTGACGACAAGATCAAGGACATTAACGACCTCATTACCGGTAGCTGGATGGAAGGCGTGGTGACTAACGTGGCTAACTTCGGTGCCTTCATTGACATCGGCGTTCACCAGGACGGTCTGGTTCACGTTTCCGAAATCAGCGACAAGTTCGTGGAAGACGCAAAGACTGTGCTTACCGTGGGTGACGTGGTGAAGGTCCGTGTTGTCGCCGTAGACGCAAAGCTCAAGCGCATTAGCCTGTCCATGAAGACTGAACAGGTGGATGGCGTGGCAGGTGCAGGCGCTAACGGTCCTCGTGGCCAGCGTGTTGGCGGTCCCCGTGGTCAGGGCGGTCATGGCAACTTCGGTGGCCGTGATAATCGTGGCGGTCGTCCTCAGGGCGGCATCCAGGGCCATGCAACCATCGCCGATCTGAAGGCTCAGATTGCAGGCAAGGGCGCTCCCGGACAGCAGAAGAAGCCCGGCAACGCACAGCCCGCCAAGATGAACTCCCTCCTCAAGAACATGATGAAGGGACTCAAGTAGATTTGGAAGCACGAATGCTTGCATTCGTATTTACAAATCTACGGTCCTAGCACACGAAGTGTGCAAAGGCTTGAGGTAAGTTGCGGTCAATCAAGACTTAAAAAAGGCGTCCCGAAACAGGGGCGTCTTTTTTTTAGATTGATTATTATGAATCGAATCCTGTTGTGTTCCGCCTGTATGATGATTTCGACCCTTGTGGGCTGCTCCGATAGCCAATCGAACGATGTGGTTGGCAGCGATTCCGCAAAAGTGAACATCTTCTACGGAATGCCTCGGGGCGAAATAACCATTGCCTTTGAACAATCCCGCATACAGTTCTCTACCCTAGGGGACAAGATGATCTACGTACTTCCTAAGATGGACTTTTCCTCTCAGGACAGTAGCTGGCTTGTAGTGGAAAAAAAGGACTACTATGAAGCTGGTGGACACGACGACATCTGTATCCACCAGCAAGAGTAGCTGGATTTTAGTTGAAGGTTGCGCTGAACATTAAGTGGATTGCGTTAGCGGAACCGGTGCCGTTATCGCCACCAGTGGTGGAACTATGGACGAAACTAAGTTCTGCGCCAAGTCCCCAGTTTTCGCTGACCCACCATTCCTTACCAGCGCCAATCTGGAATGCAAATCCTTTGTCGGTGCCATAAAGGTCTTCATCCTTGCTTGTGTTCATGGTCAGCTGTCCCGCACCAATTGAACCTGTCACGAAGATGTTGTTGGATAGGTAGTAGGTGAGGCCGCCTCCAAGGAAACTGATACCTGTTTGAATGTTTGAGTAATTGCTCATACCAACGTATTCGCCACTTTCAGATTGGATCGTAAGTTCTGCCCTAGTGTTTCTTGCGCCTGATGTAGCCAGTATGGTGGCATGCAAAAGCAAATTGTCGTAGATGCGACCACCAAGTTTTACGTCAAGCTCTGCGGCCAATCCACTATAATCTAAGTCGAGCGTGCTTTTCGTACTATACAGGGTTTTAGCTTGTGCTGTAACGTTATAGGTCATATAACCGTAACCCAGAGCGAGATTCAGGAAGAATCCATCATGAGTCTGTGGGGCGGCACAAGCAATAGCAGAAGCTGCCAATACAGGCAGTACAATCTTCTTCATATATCCTCCTAACGATTTATGTGCAAAGATAAAAAATCCGGCCGGCGAAAAAAGAAGCCTCCCCGAGTGGGGGAGGCGTCCAGGGCGTGAACACTTAGCAATTTATTGCTTAGTGAGAACGGTCCGCGGACGGGGAGGAGGGCGCCAAGCCCTCCTTTGCATCTAATTAAGCTTCTTCGAACTTAATAACGCCAGCGGGGCAGCCTGCAGCTGCGTCCTTGATAGCTTCTTCGTTAGCAGCGAGATCAGCGTCAGCCTTAACCTGCATCTTTTCAGGAACGGTGAAAACTGCGTCGCAAGTTGCTTCGCAAGCACCGCAAGAAACGCATTCGTCGGAAGATTCGTCGAGCCAAACCTTAGTAATTGCCATTTTATACCTCTTTGGGTTTAGTTATAGTTCTGTATGCTTTAAATATAACAAAATGCATTGTGTTCGCACAATGCTTTTTCTAAATTTTCGGCAAATCTTTTAACCTAGTGAGGACATCACAGAAAATGAAAAAAGTGGTTGTAAAAATTGGTGGCAGCTTGGCTATCGACGAAGCTAAGTTGGCCGATTTTGTGGCAGCAGTTTCCAAGCTTCCGGCTATGGGCTGCCAGGTTGCCGTGGTTCACGGTGGTGGCAAGGACATTAACGAAAACATCGCCCTGCTGCGAGAACAGCCAACTTTTATTGATGGTCTCCGAGTGACTACACCCGGCATTATGAAGATGGTGGAAATGACCCTTTCCGGTCACGTCAATAAGAAGCTTGTTCGCATGCTCCTGAACAACGGCGTGAACTCCATCGGTCTTTCCGGTGTGGATGGCAAGTTGTTTGAAGTTGTAAAGAAGCAGGGCAAGGTTGACCTTGGTCTGGTGGGCGAGGTAAAGACCGTCAATCCGAAGATTGTGGAAGACCTCTGGGCTGCTGGCTGGGTTCCTGTTGTTAGCCCCATCTCCTATGGTCCTGACGAGAACGGCGTGGGTGTTAGCTGGAACGTGAATGCCGACACTGCGGCAAGCGAACTGGCTGTGGCACTTCAGGCTGATCAGTTCGTGCTGGTGAGCGATGTGCCGGGTGTCATGGACGGCGAAAAGAATGTGATTCCTGAACTTTCTGAAAGTGATGCCGAAAAGCTCATCGAAGAAGGCGTTATCAGCGGTGGTATGATTCCCAAGGTCCGCGAAAGCTTCAAGTCTATCCGACGAGGACTGAAGAGCATCCATATCGTGGGCTGGAAGGACGCTGAATCCTTCATCAAGCAAATCAACGGCGAACACAACTACGGAACTATTCAGAAGTAGTTGGAAGTAGACGGTAGGCAGTAGAAAGTAGACGATTTCATCAAGAGTCCCTTCCTACTTCCTACTAACAACTTCCTACTAATAAAAAAGGAATTGAAAAATGAATTTTCTTGAACAAGATAAGCAGGTCATTGCTCCTCTCTACGGCAAGGCCGACATCGAAATCGTAAAGGGTGAAGGTTCCTACCTCATCGACACCAAGGGCGACAAGTATCTGGACTTCGTTGCAGGTATTGCAGTGAACGCTCTTGGCCATCAGAACAAGGCCATCAAGGAAGCGGTGATGAAGCAGATGGATAGCTTCAACCACATTTCCAACCTTTACGTGAATATGCCCCAGGTTGAACTGGGCAAGAAGCTTTTGGAAATCACCGGCTTCGGCAAGGCATTCTTCTGCAACTCCGGTACCGAAGCTAACGAAGGCTGCATCAAGTTTGCACGTAAGTACTTCGACCGCAAGGGCGAACCCAACAGGCTGAAGATCATCACCTTCGTGAACAGCTTCCATGGCAGAACTTTCGCAGCCCTTTCTGCAACCGGTCAGCCGGCGCTCCGTCAGGGCTTCGGCCACATGCCGGGCGACTTCGTGCATGTGGCTTGGAATGACTGCGCTGCACTCAAGGCTGAAGTCAACAAGGACACCTGCGCCATCATGCTGGAATCCCTGGCTGCTGAAGGCGGCGTCATGACCCTTTCTGCAGAAATGGTGGAAACCATCAACAGCCTCCAGAAGGAATTCGGCGTGCTGGTGATTGTCGACGAAGTCCAGGCAGGCTGCGGCCGTCTCGGAACCTTCCTCGGCTTTGAAAAGTACGGCTTGAATCCGGACCTGGTCTCCCTGGCCAAGGGTATCGGTGGCGGCCTCCCGCTGGGTGCCGTTCTTCTCCGTCAGAAGATTGCGGACGAACTGAAGGCTGGTGACCACGGTACCACTTTCGGTGGTAACCCCATCGCTTGCGCTGCAGGTCTCGCTGTGGTGAACCAGATTGACGCTGCCCTTATGAAGAACGTTGTTGAAAGGGGCGCGCAGATCCGCACCGCACTGGCAGATATCAAGGCCAAGTACAGCTTCATCAAGGAAATCCGCGGAGAAGGCCTGATCGTTGGCCTTGCTCTGGACGAATCCATGCCGGTGGGCAACGTGGTTGCAGCCGCCCGCGCAGAAAAGCTCATGGTGCTCTCTGCCAAGGGTAACGTGCTCCGTATGCTTCCGCCGCTGAATGTCAGCGAAGCCGAATGTAGCGAAGCCATGGCAAAGCTTGCTGCTGCATTTGCAAAGGTTGTTGGTTAATTCCTCCACATACTAAAACTTAAAGAAGAGTCCTTGTGGACTCTTTTTTTTGTAATCGAACATTTTTTAATTGACATTTTCTTTCTTTGAAACGATAAGTAAGGCAAATAGAAGGAAATAGAAAATGAGAAATGTTCAGGAAAACATTCAGAATCAGATTGAAAACCTTAAGCATAAGGTGGCCATGGACCGCTGTCGTCTGGAAGCGTATCAAATCATGGCTCCCAAGGACGAATACCAGCGTACCTTGATTACAAAAGTTATTGCTTGTGCCAAGCACGATTTGGAAAATTCCCAGACGCGTCTTAACGCCTTGCTCGGTTGTTGAGCAGTCGTTTTCGGGGGAGCGAAAAAAGTCAGACCGCGTGAGCCTGACTTTTTCATTGAAACCAGTGGGTCCTCTCTTACGACTCAAAAAAGACATTCTGACTAGCAGACCGGAAAGAGGTCTAGGAGAGAACCTGTGGGTTCTCTCTTACGACTTATTAGTCGGTGCCTGTCTTGCAACAGGGGCCAACTCGCCGTGCTTGCGGAACAGGTGCTTGACCAGAGTACTGAAGCCGCGGATCACGCGATAGCGTTCACGGGGATTCTTCAAGGCCATGATCCCCTGACGCCAGATGTAGCTGGGACGCAGGTAGAATTCACGGCGGGCCTTGTCACAGAAGTCCACCAGAGCCTGGCTAGTCAGTTCACCACGCTGGATGGTAGTACGGTGGAAACCGTCCTTGTCCAGCCACTGGTTGTAATCCTTGGTCTGCAATGCGCCGCTAGCCAAAGCCTCCTTATAAGCTTCAGTACCGGGGTAGGCCATGATGGGGTAGAACTGGGCCGTGTTGGGGTTCAGCTTCTTGGCGTAATCCAGAGTCATGCGAAGAGTCTGGGGAGTATCGCCGGGGTTACCCACCATAAAGCAACCATGAACCAGGAGGCCAGCCTTGCGGGCGTTCTTGGTGAATTCGATTGCCTTGTCGGTATTCTTCACTCCCTTGTGGATGTTCTGCAAGACTTCGGGAGATGCACTTTCGAAGCCGACGCACATTTCGCGGCCGCCAGCCTTCTTCATGAGCTTCAGCAGTTCCAGAGGTACGTCTGCACGGGCGTTGCAGCTCCAGGTAATCTTGAGGCCGCGTTCCAGGATCAAGTTGCAGATATCGCGAACATGCTGGTGGTTTGCGGTAAAGGTATCGTCTTCAAAGAAGACTTCGCCCAGATCTTCAAAGTTTTCCTTGATGTACTGCAGTTCGTCCACCACATCCTTGGGGTCGCGCATACGGAATACGTGACCATTCAGAGTCTGGGGAATCACGCAGTAGCTGCAGCGGTTGGGACAACCACGACCGCTCAAAATGACAATCAGCGGATTTAGGTTGGCGCCGTAGAAATACTTCTTGTAGCAGCTGTAAAGATACTTGCGGTAGACCTTGGAAACCCAGGGCAGTTCGTTCAAGTTCTCGATCTTCGGGCCTTCGGGCTGGAAGTCGGTAGTGCCGTCTTCCTTGCGGTAGGCAAGACCAGGGAACTGACCGATAGGCAGTCCATCGCCACGGAGGCTGCGGGCCAGGTTACGGCAGGTGTAGTCCGCTTCGCCGATGACCACATAATCCAGGCTGGGTTCCATTTCCAGGGATTCCAGAGGCTCTGCGGTAGCGTGGGTGCCCATGATGGCGACCTTGGCGCTAGGCATGGCGTCCTTGATGGCGTGAACTACCTTAAGGTCGTTTAAAATACTAGGGGTACTGGTACTGCAGATCACAAGTTCCGGGTTGAATTTCTTCATCCCTTCCAGGGTCTGTTCCAGATTCAGTTCCATAGCGGGGCTGTCGATGAGCTGGATTTCGTTTCCGTCTGCTTCGGCAGTGCCGGCAGCATAGCTCAGGAACATGGGCCAATAAAGAGTACTAGACTTCGTTACACACGGGCTGCGAGATTCGCGGCTGAACATGGGGTGAAACGGAGGGTTCAAAAAAGTAATACGCATATTCCATCGCAAAATACATAATTCTAGCTGAATTAGCTACATTTTAAGCAAATGAAAACCTTTTTTTGCTCGGTAATACTAGGTGCGGCCTTCGCAATGGCCGAAGAAGTCCCTCTGGATACGGTGAAGACCCTTTTTCCGGATGGTTCTGTTGCCCGTATCTATACGGTCCAGAAAGGCACCGACGTGCGACAGGGCGTCTCCATTACCTACCATCCTAATGGAAAGGTGGCGGTGGAAGCTCCTTACGAAAACGGCGTGCTAGACGGTGTGTTCCGTAGCTACTATGAAAATGGAAACCTGTGGCAGACGATCGGCTACCGAAATGGCGCCGAAGAAGGTATAAGCACGGTTTATTTTGAAAACGGCAAGAAGAAAAAGTCCGAGGTTTTCAGGTCCGGAATGCAACATGGCATGAGCGAGGAATTCAGCGAGCAGGGGAAACTGCAACGCCAGATTCCTTATGTGTTAGGTCAGGTTCACGGGGTTGCCAAGATCTATGACGATATGGGTGCTGTCGTAGAAGAAATGACTTTTGAACGTGGGCTGCGCCATGGGGCTTACCGCAGGTACAAAAAAGGCCTCAAGATTCTTGAAGCCAAGTTCGAACGAAACCGTTGCATCGAAAACTGCGATTTCTAGATGTAGAAGGTCCGGGACACCCTACTCATAGTACATTTGCTTATTTAAAGCGGTCCCGGGCGTTAAACAGCTCGATGCTTACGGAATCGTATCCCACGATGGAGTCGTTTTCATCGTAGATGTGGATGATTTTGTATGGTGGCTTTTCCTTAATCGGTTCAATGCTATCGCAGTAATATTCCTTGATTGTCCGCAAGTCCGTTATCTTGCCGTCTTTACCGATAAAATCCCTGCAATAGTAATCATTGGAGTAGATGCAATCGATGATGCGCTTGGCGGAATCGGTATGAATGATGTAGTGATGGCAGTAAGCGTCTTTGCAGCCTGCCCCGAAGTATCGGACTGTTCGTTCGTCGTATTCGTACCAACGGGCATTATTGGGCGGGACAAATTCCCTAAGAAGCCTGTCCTCGACATAAACGCGTTCTTCTTGAAGTTCTTCCTCAGGTTCTTCCTGGGATGTTTCTTCAGGAGAGACGCTTTCGACTTTCTTGCTGTTACTGTCTGAACACGATAATAGTAATGCGACTGTAACTATAAGAAAGAATGTTTTTCCCATGTCAGGTTATTCCTGGTTCTGGTTGGATTTCTTCTGGGGCTTGACGGCCTGCCAGACCATGAAACCGATGAACAGTACGCCGAAGCCTACCAGCGCCATGGCCAGTTCGGAATTATACTTTTCGATAATGTCCTTCTGGCCGTGAGCCATATAACCAAGAACTGCGAGAACAGTATTCCAGATGGCTGCACCCAGGAATGTGAATAGAGTAAAGGGGATCAGCTTCATCCCGGCAAGACCTGCGGGAATAGAAATCAGCTGGCGGATGACTGTAATGAGGCGTCCCACGAAGGTGGAAATGACTCCGTGATCGCGGAAGTACTTTTCGGCCTTTTCCACCTTGGAGGTGTCCAGCAGGAGGAAGTGCCCCAGACGGCTGTCAGCAAATTTATAGATGATGGGGCGGCCCAGGAATTTTGCCAGATAGTAGTTGATGTAGGCTCCGATCAGAGCGCCGATGGTTGCGGCCAGCACAATCAGCACAATGTTCAGTTCGGAGCCGGGCTGCAAGGCCTTGTAGGCAGCTGGCGGAACCACCAGTTCGGAGGGGAATGGAACGAAGGAACTTTCGATAGCCATCAACAGGGTGATGGTTCCGTAGTTCAGATGCTCATTGTACCAGTCGATAATCTGGTTGTAGATTCCTGCGCTAGCCGGTGCTTCTGCTGCCACTTGGGCTGCTGCGGTAGTGTCTGCTGCCATCAGGTTGGCCGTAAGCATAAGGACTGTTGCTGCGCAGATAATAAAAAAGCTCTTGTTCTTCATAGTGAAATCAAATATAGAAAATCGGCTATTAGCTTGTTGTAAAAAAGCGAGGCTCTAAAGAGTCTCGCTTTTTTTAAGATTTGCTAGAAGTTACTTTTTCTTCTTGCCCTTAGCAGGTTTCTTTGCCTTGGGGGCTTTCTTCTTGGCGGGCTTCTTAGCCTTTGCCTTGGGCTTCGGAGCTTCTTCCACTACTTCGTCCTCGTCATCTTCGTCGTCATCGTCGAAGGAGGTGGTGGGAACAACGTAACCTGCAGGAGCGTTGCTAGAAGATTCTTCTGCGGGTGCCGGTTCGGGGTCTGCAGCCTGGTGTTCCGGAGCTACGTTGGTGTTGGAAGCGTCGGTCTGGTACTCGATCATGGACTGCTCGTCGTTGTTGTTCTGCTTCAGAGCTTGTCTTGCTTCGTAGATGTACTTACCGTTGGGGAAGCGCTTCAGGTAGATTTCATAATCCTTCTTGCGGCCACCAGCCTTCACCAGTTCGAAAATGCCAGTTTCGGCTTCGTCGCGGAAGGCGCCATTGGGATTGTCGTTCAGGTAAGCCAAGTATGCCTTGAAGGTGTTCTGAGCCTGGATGGCGCGGAACTTGTCGTAGTCGCCCAGACCGTTAAGCTTTGCTTCGACTTCTGCCCTGCGGGGAGAATCCGGATAGTATTCCAGGAACATCTGGAGCATTTCGGGGTCGTTGGAGGCCATGACCTGGTCGAAACGAGAATCTTCCTGACGGACCTGATAGGCCTGAATTTCGACCTTGCCGCTATCCAAGGTTGCATAGAGCTGTTCCTTGGTGGCGAGATCTGCAGGGTGGCAGAATGCCAGGTAGCTTTCCAGCACGTCAGCGAACTGGGTGCGGGTGTAAGCTTCGCTCATGTCGGGCAGCTTGCCGTCATCGTCGAGATAGAAGCGGTAGTCACGTTCGATAGCCATACAATCCCATTCGGTGATGGTATCCTTGACTTCGCTGTTCTTGCGCAGGACGTCGTCACGGTCATGAAGCTTGAAACGCATCTTGCGGTCACGGCGGCTTTCACGGCCGAAGTCCAAAGACAGTTCCAGACCTACTCGTACGGGCCACTTGTACTCGATCTTGTCGAAATACAGGTTGGAGTAAGGAGAGGGGCTTGCATCGTGGTCTTCCTTACGGGCCTTGATATCTTCGTAGGCCAGGAATTCCTTACGGACGTTAATGCCGATCTTGAGATCTACGTCCTGGAACACTTCGGTGATGCGATATTCCAAAGCGCCGGACACGAATGAGGTATGGACAAAGTCGGTATAGGTTGTGGTGTTTCCGCCGTAGTCGTCGTAGAACGAGAAGAAGTGGAAACCGAAGCCACCCAGGACCCTAAGATCGAGGTCTCCAGCCAGGTTTACGGTGAAACCTGCCAGGACGGAGGGAGCATAGGTCATGAAGGATAGTTCGCGGTCAGTCTGTTCACCCTTACGATCTTCACCATTAGCCTTGACGGTGTATTTGGGGCTATCCTCGATTGTACCCATCTGGAAGGAGTTGACTTCGAGACCGAGCCAGAGGGTGAACGGGATATCCGCTTTCCAGAACGGAGTAATAAGCGGAGACCAGAGGAAACCAGCGGAAACGGGTACGGTAAAGACATCGGTGTCGATTCCATCGTCCAGGAGATTGTTGTCACCCTGGAAGCTCAGGAATGCGGGCTCACCTTGTAAGTACAGCTGAGTATGCCAATTCGAACGTTCAAAGTCGGCTGCATAAAGAGCTGTTGCCAAAGCGGACAATGTTAATAGAATTCTACGCATCGGTCTAAATTTAACTTATCTCTTTTGTTGGGGGAAATAAAAAATGAAAATGTAGGCTCTTTTTGGCCCTTTTTTAGAAGGAAAGAGCAAATCCTATGGCAAATAGGGCTGCGCCAACCCCTAAAAGGGATCCTCCAATGACCATTTTCCTGTCTCCATCGTGTACCAGGTCGTGGTTTTTCTTCACCATTTTTTGGTAATTTGCCCCATTTGTGGTGGCGGATCTGTTCAAGTCGTCCTTGATGTCACCTGCGTCGTTGTAATCCAGATAGGCGAGATAGGTGAATAAGGTTCCAATAAGCACAGGGGCGATTGCCGATCCCATCAGGGTTTGTCCAATGAAGATTTTCTTCTTTTCCCTGATCCATTCCTGCTGATTGATCAGTTCGGCAGGGTCGTTAATGGGGGTCATCTGCACTTCCACCGAGGTTAGTTCCATAGGGGCTGTGTAGACGGAGACTGTGGTATCGCGGAATCCTTCCTTACGGAGTTGTATGGTGGAAATGCCTGGTTCATAGAGCGGGTACTTACTGGGGGTTTTACCGACTGCCTTGGTGGTCTTGGTCAGGGGTTCAGAACCGGCGTAGATTTCCGCACCTTCGGGAACAGAGGTAATAAGCAATTCGGGCTTAGCCTTGGTAAGCTTCATTGAAATCTTGGCGGTGTCTCCAGGAATGATGGTCACATTGCTCCTGGCAGCCCAGATGTGTGCGTCGACGCTCCAGTGGGCGTAGAGGATGATCTTTCCTGTATCCAGGGTGGCGAAGGTGCAAGGAGTCTTGCAAATGGCGTCACGGCCTTCAATTTCCAGGGTGGCGCCTTCTGGATTAGATTCCACACGGATGTAGCTTTTCTTTTTATCCGTCTTCTTTTCGATTTGGATGCCCATGAGTTGAGTCAGGAATTCGCTGAGCTTGTTCTTCTCGATGGCGTCGTTCATGGCGGTAAAGGTGGATAATGTCATCTTTGCTGTGTGAACAGTATCTGCGGGAACGGCTGCACTGTCCGTTTTTTGAATGCCGCGATTAAAGATTGTGCGTGAAATGTCAATGTTCAGGGAGTCCTGGGCCCTGGCGGCGGCAATGCTTCCCTGGAATACGGAAGCGGCTCCATAGTGAAGGAGTGAATCCCGGATGCAGGCTTGTTCGCGACAGTAGCCGAAATCCGAGCGCTTGGCCATTACTACGGGAACGCCTTTTTCCTGCAGGAGACGAATGGTAAGAGCATTCAGCTGGTCCGCCAGGATGGAATCTATGGATCGTCTTTCCAGTGCGACGAAAATGTGCTTTCCCTCTACAGAAGAGAGAAACTGGTAGGATGCGTTGCTGTTCTCCTGGGGGGGAGTCTGTGCAACAGTTTCTTCCTGGACGGATGGCTGTGCCGTAGAATCGTTATGGCTTGATGAATCCTTCGGACTTTCTGTTGCAGGGGCGTTCAGCAAGTCATTGCCCTGTTCATCCATGATGCTCTTGAAGCGATTCTTCAGGATTTTAACGACGGTAAACTTTCCTTGAATGATGCCACCCAAATGAACGGTGTCCTGATGGACTCCCAGGAACATGGCGTTTTGTTTGGCTCCGTTGACCAACTCCACGTTGGCACGGATGCCCGGTGCTTCCTGGGCGTGCAAGAAGGCGGTAACAAGAAGGAGTATTGCGAAAAAGAACTTGTTCATGGCCGACCTAGAATGAAATGATGAATCCTGCAGAGAGAAGGAGGGCGGCGCCTACGGCGGACCCGATGGAAACATTCCTTGCAGTTTTTGCTGTGGACCTTGCGTCCTTGAAATCCTGCTTGGCTTCGTCGTATTTTTCACCCGACGCAATAGCGCTATTCTTGAGAATTTTTCGTGCGTCTTCTGCCAGGTTGATTTGATGCAAGGTAATTGCTGTGCTAGTTGCCGCTACTGCCAACGGAATGATGGAGGACAACATGATTCCCCGACCTAGATTGCGGTTGCTGCGCCTGGAAAGAATTTTCTGCTGGCGCTTAATCTGCCGGTCATCGTAAGACGGCTTGAGGGATACGATAAGATAGGACGTGTCCTTGTCTGCGGGCAAATTCACATTAATGAGCGTATCTGTAAATTCCGGGTGGAAAATGGCGATAAGGACTTGGCTTTCACTTGAATCTACGGGGATGAAAGCGGGGCTTGTGTGGTCCGGAAACTTGCTGTAGTCTGGGGCGGAATTACCTACGAAAATATCAGCCTTTGCAGGAATTGTCGAAACGTGGAGATATCTGGTCTGGCTATAACCCAGTGTTACGAATACTAGGAGAAGCAGAATCAATTTTCTCATAATGCTCTCCTTAAATGGTAGAAGCCGCTTTCGTTTTTCGTTATGAGCCAGTCAATGGAGGGCAACTTGTTGCCTGCATAGTCTTCGGCATAGATGTTAATAAAACATTGTGTGTAGCAGTAGGAGGGATCGACATATAGTTCGTTCCCATCTAGTTGTGGTTGAACCGCTTTGTTATCAATCTGGAGAGAAATTTTTGACGGATTTATACCGGATCCGTCGTCGTATATATGGAAAGTAGGGTTAAAGTTTAGTAGGAATGTTTCTCTTGTCGGTGCAATTTGCGGCGGCTGGGTATCCCTAAAATAAACAGTGTCCGTTTGCGTTGCGGTTCCCGGAAGCAAATCCACTACAATGGAGTCGGCGACGTAATCCTTTTTAGACTGTTCCTCGAAATAGACCTTTACGCCTTTTTGAGGACGGAAGTTGTAAAGAATTTCCTGATTGTAGGAACTGCCTGTATAGGTTTTTAAGGTGTCCCCAGTGGCGCTGACGATGTGGGCTACGGTCTTGAAACTATTGGGATTTTCAGTATTGTAGTAATTCAGATATTTGATAGGAATACTGAGCGTGGAAAGATTATCGTCCAGAAATTTTGTAGAAAAATGATTGATCTTTGAATATTTTCTGGAATGCATCGCTCCATCCACGTAAATGGTATACTTTACACCCCAGTAGAACGTGATAGATTCTTTGCGAAGGTCTATTCCCTTTTGATAGAGCATTGCAGAGTCTCCAACGAGGGGACCCCAAAGATTTGCGGTGGTTCCGCAGTCTATTTCGCCAACTTGATTTGACCATACAGAATCCTTGTCTGTGCTGATATATACACCGCAGGATGCGTATTCCCATTCGTCAATTCCGTTGAGGGTCCAGCGTAAGGGAAAGTCTACTGGTTTAGAGGGTTCTGCCTGGTTATATCCGTCATAAGGAAAGACTAGCGTAAATTCTTCAGGTGTATTGACGCGAATGGTGAAGTTTGTGAACAGGGTGTCGTCAAATTCATCTACCGTCTGGAGCATTCCTTCGATGATGCCGGATCTCTTGAAGGTGTAGCGGAATGCATTGAGATTAAAGTATTCTCCATCGATTTTCCACAGGATGCTCTTGTAAGCCAATGCGGCGTCATTGTTGTACATCATTTCATTGTTGATGGAATAGAGGGCTTCGAATCTGACACTCTGACCTCTTTCGGCGGAGGCTCCTACAATGGGATGGAGGTTGGTTTCCTGAATGGTCCCGCTATATCCGTCGGGGACCATGTAGACGTACTGGCGCATTTGAGGAATGTTAGATGCCTCGTAAAGGTTTTCTCCACAGGAAGCAAGGAATGCTGCCAGAAGGAGGAACAACCACAGAACCGTTATGTTCAGGATTCGTCTAGTCACCAGCGACCTCCTCGTAGGAAGTTTCGGGACGGATGTAGAAATTAGCGTGAACCTTGTTTCCACTGAAATCCTGTGCGGCAATCTTTAGACGTTTGACAGTCCAGGAATTTTCCAGAGAGAGGGGAACGATCAAAGTGTCCCCACGGTATTGCAGTCCTGAGAGATGTGTTTCTTCCAGCTGGACTGAGATTCTGGAAAGCTTTAATTCGCCGCCTCCATCTCTAATGATGAATCTCAGGCTGTCGGAGGCATTGAGCGTGTCGGAATGGTCGATGGAATAAATTTTAGGACCAATTTCATCTGCTAGCGCGAAGTATGCATTCGCGATGCCTTTGGATGTAATCGTTACGGTATCTGTACTAGGCTTGAAGTCTGGTAAGGAATCTACGGAGCAGGTTAACAAGTACGTTCCCGAGGGAACAGACGTCAGGTAGAATGCTCCGTTGTCCTTAAGGCTGTAGTTTTTGAAGGTTTGTACGACCTGGCTTTCCTTATCCTGCAAGGTAAAACTGACCGTACTGCTCGGCTGCACGGAATTGAATTCTACATGCCCGAAAATAGCCCCTTGCTTGCCATAGCCTTCTGTATAGAAAGTGGCGTGGATAGCCTTGTCGGAGAACATGTTCAGCTCGTTTGCAGCGACTACACTCCAAAGGTATTTTTCTTGAGGTTCTAGTCCTGCGTAGTAGGTAAACTGGGGATCCGTAAGAAGGGTGTCTACCATAGGGATTGAATCCCCAAATTTTTTCAGGGTGAATCGGTAGAATACCTGCCAGAGAGCGTCGTTTTCCAGGTTAGTCCAGACGAAGTTCACCAGGTTGCTAGGATTGACTCCCTGAGTGTTCTCTTTGGGAATGTAGTCCTTGTCGTCCAATGTAGGAGGTGCTCCCACATAGAGGGTAAGGGAATCGCTTATCAAATCTCCGAAATAATCAATGAGGATGAATTCAATCTTATGAATACCAGGTTCTGTAACGGTATTCTTGAAACTGAATTCATTGGCGAAGAACTTGCCGTCCATATTCCAGTAATACCGTTGCAGTCGTATTGACTTGGAGGGGTAAATGCTGGTGAAGAAAATGAGGGAATCTCCAGGAACGATGGTGTCCAGCTTTGTCTTTTCCGATTCCTGTTCAAAGGAGCGGGTGATGTATGCCTGTACTTCCACATTCTTGGAACTTTCCGGCTTAAAGAGGTACTGGTCCGAGTCAGTACAGCCGTTTAGTCCAATCACGAGCAATGTTATCACTACGGTAAGGAATAGACGAATCATATTTCCTCCGGAGAGATTACGAGGAAATGATGGAGTGCCGATTCCGCCTTTGCTCCATGTTTGTCGATGATTTCGACTTTAACGGAATGCCAGCCAGGCTCAAAACCGGACTGGGTTACGGATGTAAGAACTCCGACATGATAGACTTGTTTGTCAATTGTCAACTGCGTCGAGATTTTTTCGTCATCGGAGTCATAGGCGTACCATTTGAATTCGATACCCTGGTTTATACTGACGTTATACACGGAACTATCGGCAGGATAGAAAGTTGCGCTAAGGTGCGGAGGACTGTTCAGTATGGGTTCAAAGGTTTTTTCCAAGGTGTTCCCTTCCTTGTCCTTTACGACCACTCGATTGGGAATATCCTCTGTTTGAACGAAAATATCTGTGTATACCCTGTCAAAACAAAGTTCGTCATTGTCATGGTACCAGGTGTATTTTAGTTCGCTTTCATACTTGTCCGGATTTACAAGAACTGCAAACGATGCGCTGTCCTGGGTGCTGACTTTAAAGAGGGTTGAATCCTTGACGCCATTCTGGGCTACGTAGACCGTAAGTGAGGTTGCCTTGCCTGAGGAGGAAGGCTCGCTGGGAATATCGAGACACGCAGTCAAGACTCCGCAGATCCCAAGGAAAATGCAGAGAGTGAAAAGGGTGTAAATCGATTTCTTTGCGCTCATAACCAAGTTAAAGATAACTATATTCAGAATATGAGTAACGAAAACTTCGAATACAAAAACGCCATGGAGCGTCTAGAAGGCATTTTGAACCGAATTGACAATTCCGAGATGGGTATCGATGAATTGGCTGGCCAGGTTCAGGAGGCTACGGAGCTTTTACGTAAGTGTCGTCAGATTCTTCTGAAGACAGAACAGAATGTACAGGAAGCTTTAGCGAACCTGGATAGTGAAGTCGATGGATAATCCAGCCCTTGAAGTAAACGGATTGACGGTGAAGTTCCCCATTCGTGGGGGCGTTTTTGGCAAGGTCCAGAAATACTTTACTGCTGTCGACGATGTAAGCTTTACTCTTCCCCAGGGAAAGATTCTCAGTATCGTGGGTGAATCCGGTTGTGGTAAGTCCACCCTGGTAAAATCCCTGGTGGGGTTAGTCCCTATTGCATCTGGGGATTTTAAACTGTTTGGAAAGACTGTCAAAAAGAACGACATTCCCAATGTGATGCAGATGATCTTCCAGGATCCCTTCAGTAGCCTGAATCCGAGGCAGACTGTGGTGGAAATTTTGACGGCACCCCTGGTTGCCCGAGGCGTTAGCTTTGAAAATGCCCGAAAGAAGGCCCAGGAATTGCTGGCCCGCGTGTCTATTCCCGAAGGGGCTCTGGACAAGTTCCCTCACGAGTTTTCTGGGGGCCAGCGTCAGCGTCTTTGCATTGCACGAAGCCTGATGGTGGATCCTAAGGTGCTTCTTTGCGATGAAGTCACCAGTGCATTGGATGTTTCCGTGCAGGCTCAGATCTTGCATTTGCTGGATGATCTGCGTAATGATTTGGGTCTGTCTATTGTTTTCATTAGCCATGATATGCAGGTGGTTCGCGCTCTAAGTGACGAAGTGCTGGTGATGTACTTTGGTCATGTGGTGGAAAGAGGCGATGCCGATGATGTGCTGACCCACCCAAAACACGAATATACCCAGAAGCTTTTGGCTAGCGTGCCTACCATAAGACGCCGCTAGGGTCCCCGAGCTAAGCCTTGGGACGAGAACGAATATGTCTGAATACAAGAAGAATTTTAAAGGCCCGCGTGGAAACGATCGCAGGTTCTTTGGAAAACCCCGCGAAGAGAAAAAGCCTGAGATTAACGAACTGCGCATTGAAAAAATGGTCCAGGGTGGTGAAGGCATGGCTCATCTGGAAGACGGCCGCGTCTGTTTTGTCAGTGGAGCTCTTCCCGGTGAACTTTGCAAGGTAAAGCTGACCTTTAAGAAGAAGGATTTTACCAAGGGTAAGGCTATCCAGATTTTGGAAGCGAGTCCGGACCGTGTGGAGCCTAAGTGTCCTTTGTATGGTAAGTGCGGTGGCTGTAGCCTGCAACATCTAGCTAGTGATAAGCAGGTGGCCTATATGGAACAGGTGGAACGAGAAAATTTCCGTCGCCTGGCTCATGCGGAACTTCCGGAGGATTTCAAGATCCATTGTGGCAATCCCTGGGGATACCGTAACCGAGCCCGCGTGGTGTGCCGCCCAGGAATTTCTGCGGAAGGTAAGACGGTCCGATTTGGTTTCCGTGAACAGGAATCCAACGATATTGTGGGCTTTGAAAACTGCCCTGTTTTGACCTCTGGCTTGAACGATTTCCTGAAGGGGGAAGGCCGTAAGATTTTTGCTGCCAAGCAGGAAGCTCGTTCTATTCCTAGGGAACTTGATATCAATATCTTTGATAATGGAAAGGGTCAGATTTCCTATTACTACAGGGGAATGCATTCTTCTGAATTTGGAGAGAAGTCTGTTAGCGTCGTAGATGTGGGTGGGCGTAAAATTCAGGCTGACGCATCTGTCTTTTTCCAGAGTAATTTGGGACTTTTGCCGGAACTTGTAGATGCTGTTCGCAATGCGGTGGACGAAGGTCTTGAAAGTGGCAAGGCTAGTAACGAGTGGTTGATTGACCTGTTTAGCGGTGTAGGCTTCTTTGCGGCAATCCTTCAGGATAAGTTCAAGAAGATTACCACCGTGGAACGGGAAGACGGCTGTCTAAAACATGCCAAGATTAACTTGTCTGAAAAGGCTGGCGTGGCGGGCGCCCTGGAAAATGTTTCCGCTCCCGCAGAAGAATGGCTCCTGGACCATGTGGTAGATGTTCCCGCAACCCTCATTGTGGATCCTCCCCGCACAGGGCTCCCTAAGGAAGCGCTTGATGCGATCGTGGGTAGTTCTGTCAACAGGCTGATTTACGTTTCCTGCGATCCAGTCACGTTGGCTCGTGATTATGCAAAATTTGCGGCAGCGGGCTTTACTTTGAAACATGCGGAAGGATTTGCGTTCTATCCCCAGACGCCTCATCTGGAAATGATGTTCGTTCTTTCTAGGGATTAGAAGTTCAAAAAACTTGTATTTGCTATTTTATGAAGGAAAATAAAAAGAGGCTAATTATGAAGAAGTATATCATTTCTGCCTGTGCAGCCCTTGCAATGACGGTCTTTTCCGCTTGTTCTATTGAAAATCCTACCGTAGTTGCAGGTCGTGAATGGAATCCTGCCAATCAGTCCGTAGCGGATACGACCAGCGTCTTTAAGATGAACGAACAGATGGTTGTCCAGTTCCGTTATGGAAAGAACTTTGATTTTGGAAAACTGAAGACAACCTTCTTTGAAGGTACTGCAGAAAATAAGGGTCGTGAAATTTGGTCTCACGAGGTTCCCGTAAGCCCGAAGGTAGCTGTCTACACCCTTCAGGGTAAGTCCAAGATGGGCGGCCTTATGAATGCCAAGGAAATGACTCGTCTTAAGAAGCCTGGAACCGTTCTCGTTGAATTTAGTGCCGATGGCCAGGTCCTTGCATCCAAGAATATTTCCGTGGAACTTCCGTAAATGAAATTAAGAACTCTTTTGGGCCTTGGTGCCGCATTGTTTTTCTGCTCCTGCGATAAGGAAACCTTGACCATTAACTACACCCTTAATGAACCGGTGGACTTGGAACTTTATACTGAAGGTTACTTCTCCACATTGGACCAGAAGGGCGAAGAACGCATGGGTACCGTAACTGCGACCTATGTGGATTTACATTATTCTCAGGATAAGGATTCCTTGAAGGTCACTCGAAAGTTTACCGCCAACAATTCCCGCGGCTACCTGAAGCATTCCATGCCTTCTGAACTGGCCTGGAGAATTCGTCAGGTGGATTTGACTGCCTTGGATCGCGATGTGGCTCATATCGAAGGCTACGAAGATGGTTATGACTCCGTGGTGGCTCACTTGCCCATTCCCGAACGTTGGCGTAAGCAGTTGGCTAATAAGGATTACATCCCTCACCTGAAACGCATGGAAAAGCACCGCTGGGAAATGGACCACCTGATTGTGGGCGAAATTCCGACCAAGGGCAATATTACGCAACTTTTGAAAGACCGTAACCGTCTGAACTTCGGCCTTATCCAGATTGACTCCGTGGTGGTAAAGGGCTTCGAAAACCGTGACCGTCGTCGCTGTCTGGATTATGTGGTGTACCTCCAGGAAAAGGAAAGCTTCCCCTATTACATTTGGGAACAGCATGTCAATAGCAAGATTGTTCCGGAATCTTTCCAGGCTTACAACAAGGGCCTACAGGCTGAGTACAAGGTTCAGTACGAAGTAATGATCGATCCTTCCAATGGTGTTCCCTGCCAGGAACGTGAAGTGAAGGTGGGTGTCAACACGATGGTGAACCCGGTCCTTCAGGATACTGCAACATTTACCAGCTATGTGACTTACGAACGCCTTTACAACGTGAAGCGCGGCGAATAATCTTTAACTGATTCGGGTGTTATGAAAAAAATCCTCGCTTCTCTTGCCATGCTTTTTCTGGTGGGCTGTGCAGCCCATACGTCTCCTCAGCAGACGCTGGTAGATGACCGCTATCTGGTTTATAAGGAAACTTACAAGGCCTATAGGGAAGCGGAAGAAGATTACCTGAATTTGCTGTTCAATCTGGAACAGATGCCGGAGGAAGAAGAACTCTGGATTATGAAGCGTGACAAGATGCTGGAACTGGTGCAGTTGAGAGAATTGATGCTCAACGCCCGCACGGAACTGGACAATGCCATGCAGGATTGGGAACGCCACCTGACGGAACTGCAGTCCGAAATGAAACAGCCTAAGATCAAGTACAACCCTAATTTCGCAGGTGATGCAGGAAGACGCACTAGCCCTGGCCAGTTACTTCCTGGCGAAGTTCCCAACAAGAAAAAATCAAACGGGTTCTAATGATGCAGGGGGTGTTGCCCCCCCTTTTTTATTGCCATGTATTGCTGAATCCCATCCCGATGGTAAAGTTGATGCGGGTGGGGGCGATGCTTTCCGGAATGAGCGGGAGATCGATGGGGTTCAACTTTCTACCGCCGCTCAGGTCCTTGTTTTCGCCAATACGGCTTAGACCTCGAGCCAGTGTGACGGAAATGTCCAGAGGCACGCTGTAGAACAGCTTGTTGCTCATTCTCAAGCTAATGCCTACGCTACGGTCCCAGAATCTGTGGTCCGTAAGTTTATCTGTGTCAATCCACTTGCCGTTCCAGGCAGCACCCATCTGGGCGAACAGGTCAAAATACAAGCTCCTGGTACTGAAAATCCAGGCAGACTTGCGCCAGTCATCGTAGATGGGGAATAGGTAATGGACTTCGGCCATGGCCGTTTTCATGCCAGCCAAGGTGTAGTCTTCGGAGCTTCTCAGGTAGGGGTAACCTTCCAGGAAAACGGCGTGGTGATAGTAGGAATCCAGGGTGTCCTGGTCTGCATCCGTATTCCAGCTGAGGATTCCTGCAATCTTACCGCCGGCGGCAAGGCGTGCGCCTGTCCAGGGGCTCTGAACGCTTCCGTACAGGTTTAGTCCCAATTCGTGAATATTGAAGTTCCGGTACTTAGGAGTGATGGCTCCGCTTGCATTCACCGTAAAGCTTTCTGCAAAAGTTCCTGGGCGGTAAAGATCGCTGTTGGAATACTGGTAGTACAGGAAGAGTCCGTCCCCCTGACCGCTAATTCCCGAACCGCCTTCTCCTTCGGAATCGCCATAAAGACCAAGAGCCACCAGGGCGCTGATTCGCTTCTGGTAAGTCCACTCAAAGTTATCTTCGTAAAGATTGAAGTTCGCCCAGTCGTAACCTACAGCGACTTGCAGGGTGTCGATAGTCTTGAAGATGCTGTAGCCGGCAGACGCTGTAATCGCCTGCATGGGAACTGCGTAACGGCTAATGCCAAGGCTGTCTCCGTTATGGGCGCGAACGTCCTCGTAACGAACGGTGTCCTTGCTAGTGTAGTTGGCGTAAGTGTAGGAAAGTGCCAGGTCGATGGGGGTGCTATGGTTTTCCCAGGAGACGAAGAATTCCTTTTCCTGCTCCGGATTGAGGCCACTGCTGTTGATGAAATCAATGCCCGCTCCCAGTTCCAGCAAAAGCCCCATCTGGACGGTGTTCTTTTTAAGAGGGTCGCTGAGAACCACCGCTAGGCCCGCCTTCACTTTCAGCTGGCCTTCTCCAAAAACGGTCAGGTCCGGAGCATTTTCGTTTAGGACGATCATGGGGACGAACAGCGGGACGCTAGGAATTGGCTTGTAGTCCTGCTCGATGCCGGCAAATTCCAGGTCGTTTAGCTGCAGCTGCTTGAACTCGCGCCTGGGGGCTACTCCGTTAAGGACGATTTCCTTGGTACCTTCCTTAGGAACGATGGTACGGACCGTATCTACAATCTGGATGACACTATCACGAAGGGCGATAATCGGCTGGGATACACAGCTTGTATTTTTGAGGCAGTCCATAGATGCAGAATCGGTGACTGCTGAATCCTGGACCGTAGAATCACAAACTGTCCAGGTGGTGTCGGATAACTGAACCGTGGAATCCCGCTGGCTTACGGTGATGGTCGTGTCTGCGGAAGCGGGGACGAATATGCTGTAGGCCAACTTGTACAAGGAAAATCCATCCTTGTCGTAGTTAGTGTAGTAAAGGGTATCCCCTGCAAGAACGGGAGTGAAGGCTCCACCGACGACATTGGTTAACGCATGTTCTGTTCCGCTTGCAATGTTCTTTTCGATCAGGTTGAAAATGCCGTTCCTGTTGCTGGAGAAGACGATCTTGTCGTTGTCCAGCCAGTTCACGTCACGTTCGTCAAATTCAGGATTGCTGACAGTCTTGAAGTTCTTTCCGTCGGCATCCATCACGGCGATACCGCGGACCACATCATCGTAGTAGCCGATGGCGATGCGCTTTCCGTCGGGACTGAATTTAGGACTATAGATGTTGTAGTATTTCAGTTTCTCGTCGGGAACATAGATGTCCACAGGTTCCTCGGACTGACCCGCTTTAAGATCCTTGTTGAAAGGAATTTTGCTCAGGACGAATCGGGTGCTTGCGTTTTCCCTACGGACAAATATCATGGAGTCCCCTGCAGGATTGAATGCGGGGTAAACGGCATCCTGCAGGTAGGTAATGGTCATATGGTTCTTGTTGGTATCGCTGACTGCAATGTCGAAGTGGGCGTGTCCATCCTTGTCGCGGTTCTTGTAGCTCACATAGGCGATAATAGGACCGAAGGTAGAATCCTCCAGCACGTCAATGCCCTTGTCTAGCCAAGCCTTTTCCATGGTAAAGCCGTGCTTGGCGAAATCCCCGATGTTGATCGTGCTGTCGGCACCCTCGATTTCCACTTCCGCGTCGTCTACTGAAACCTTTCCTGCAGCAGCTACACTATCCTGTGTCGTAGTGGAGTCTGTGGCGGAGGAGTCCACGGAGGTTGTGTCTACCAGAGGCATCTTGAAAACGCCACCATCAAACCAGATGCCGCCAAAGTTGGATACGCCATAGAGGGTATTGCCTGCAATAATGGGAAAGTCGTTCCAGAAGGACTTGTCGGTAAGCTTGGTGCCTTCCACCAGCTCGCCTAGGGATTCCTTTTGCTTCTGGTAATCTTCCGTGATTTCCTTTTTCCAGGCGTTGTACAGTTCCTGTTCGCTAATTCCAAGGACTGCCTTGACGGCTCCGTCCAGAGTCATGCGGTTGAACTTGGACAGGTTTCCCCAAATCTTGGGAACGGCGTCTTCCCCGTAGTGCTTGTCGATGTAACGGACTAGGGCAAAGCCCTGGGTGTAGGGACCTAATTCCGCAAAGAGGGAGTTGTCCGAGAAATCATGCATGTACTCCAGGGAAAGCAGGCTGTCGTTTAAGGCAGCAACGCGCAGGAGCATGTCTCGATGGGAATCCCATCCGTCAAAACCCATACGGCTGGATTCGTACTGGGCGGTGCCTTCTGCAAGCCATAGGGGCTGCATGGTGAAGGGGAGTAAACTCAGGAAATTGGTGGTGGTACGCTCGTTGTAATAGTCTGTGTAGCCAAACTGTACGCCATACAGGTGGGGATTGACTTTGCTACCACTTTCAATACTGACTAGATGGCTGAATTCGTGAGTGACCACATCGGCAAGCCAGCCATGGGAACTGCGAACCTTGAAATCCCAGTTGGTAAGCCACAGGTTCAGTGCGTTCTCGCTGGGGATTGCCGCACCGTTACTGTACAAGGCGTTATTCAGCGTGACGTTAATCCGGCTAGTAACTCCCTTCTGGTAGCGGCTGATGACACTGTCGTATACGGCTTCTGCATAAGCGGAAACCTTGGAGGCGTGATCGGTGTAATCTGCAGGGTAATGGAACTGGAAGTGATCCGTACCTGCTGTCTTCCAGCGGATATCGCTTTGATTGCCGTAAAAGCCGGCTGCAAGAGCCGTTCCTGCTGTCGTAATCGCCACAAAAAAAGTAGCGGCAACTTTCGATAAGAACCTGTGTCGTTTCAAAATAAAATCCGGAAAATATTTACTGTAACAATGTACAAAAAATGCCGTCTCCAAAAAGGAGACGGCATCGTTATAATCGGTTAGTTACGATGTTGTCAAAAAGGATTAGTCCTTTAACTTCATGACATCTGCCAGACCTTCGTAGATCTTGCCGTCGTTATCCACAACGGAGAAACCGCCGGTGTAACCCCAGTGAGTCCAGGGAATCTGCAGGGTGTCGCAGATTTCGGTCATGGCCTTGTAGTAGTTCAGGACGGACTGGGCGTCGGACTTATCGCGGAGGGCGCCAAATTCGTTGATGATCACCGGAACGTTGTTCTTGACGGCCCATTCCTTTGCCGGGAGAATTCCCTTGAGGATAGCTTCCTTGCTACCGTTCTTGTAGTAGTTCTTGATGGCAGTCTTTACACTGCTCTTAACGCCACCATTCACACCGTAGGTGAAAGAGTATTCGGACCAGTCTTCTGCCACATAGGGGAAGGGAATGTTGTGGATTGCAGCATAGTCGGTCCAGGAACCGCCCTGATGGGTGAAGAGGAAGGGCTCGTAGGTATGGATTGCGTAGACGATGTTGTCATCGGTAAACGGAGTGCGTTTTGCCAACAGGCTGATGGAGTACCACTGGGCGTCACCGAAGATGATGGTGTGCTTGGTATCAACGCTACGGATGGCGTCGATCATGGCCTGGGCGGCCACGGTCCAAACTTCAGACTTTACGGCACCGCTGGTCATATCCGGCTCGTTCAGCAATTCAAAGAAGATGTCTTCGCGTTCGCTATCGGCGAAATGCTTGGCCACATTCTTCCATACGCTAGCCATCATGTTGATGTAGTTGCTGTCGGCAGCGGAAGTCTTGTTATAGCTGTTGTCGTATTCATGATAGTCAATCACGAAGGACATGCCGTTTTCCTTGGTCCACTTGTCGAAGGCGTCGAGAACGATATAGATGGAATCGTCCATGACGGCTTCCTTTTCGGTACCAGCGATGAGTGCCTTGCGGTTGGTGGCGTAAAGGTCCAGGTCAATGGGCAGGCGCAGGCTCTTGAAGCCGTTTTCAGCAAGGAGCTTGATGTCCTTTTCACCAAATTCGAAGTTGCCGTCGAACTTGCCGTCGGCTTCTTCCAGCCAGTTGGTGAAATTGACGCCCTTGTTTAGGTACTTCATGGCTTTTTCCTGCAGCGGGTTGCTGACTGCAACGTCGCCGATGGTCACGGTGGGGATAACCGCGGGGGTCTTTTCCATGTCTGCCACATCAACCGGCAGTGCATCGGTTGCCAGGAATGCCACGTTGTCGATCATCAGGGAATCAGAAGTGACCTTTGCGGATCCCTTGATGTGGAAACTAATCTGGAAGATGTTGTTCTTGTCAAAGACGACAGGAGTGCCCCAACCTTCCTGGATCAGGTCGCGGAACTTGATGTCCACGCACTTCCAGGCAGCCTTTGATGCAGCGGACTTGATGCCGTGTACATCGTAGTCTTCAATGTCGGTTGTTTCTACGCGTGCGGTATGGGCAGGACCCTTATAGCAGTAATGGAAACCTCCGATATTGGAGAAATCCGCTTCGTCGATTGCGACGCCAAGTGCTACATACGGATCGTATTCGTAGCCACCTTTGTCCAGGGTGTAGTTGATCTTGAATGCATACTTGGAATTGTAGCCGCCAGCAACGGGAACGGGATAGCCTTCATCGCTTTCCGCGGTGGTGATGACGGATGCGCCACCATTGCCCTGGTCGTCATAGACGAACCAGCCCTTGCCTTGGGCGGTCTCGCCGTCGCCGTCTTCGAAGTCGTCAATCAGGATTCCCTTGGGTGCAAATTCCTCAATGGTACCTGGGGTGGGGTCGGTAGGATCCGTCACTGCGGGATTGCCTGTGGTTGTATCTCCGGGAACAGGATCAACAGCAGGAATGGATTCAGTAGGAACGCTCGGATCCGGATTGGCCGGAGCGTTGGGCTTGCTGGAAGAATCGTCACCGCAAGCGGTGGCCATCATGGCGATTGCTGCTGCAGAAAGTCCGATAAAGGCTTTTTTCTTGATGTTCATTGTTTCCTCATTTGAAAACGTTTTTGTTTTTCCAAAGGTATATCTATATCCAAATGGAGGTGTGGGAAAGTTTTTTAATAAAAAAGAAATAAAAAACGGCTCTTCATCAACATGTGTGGGTGGCTTCGCCACCCTTTTTTGTTGACTTTCGCCTAAATTAAACAAAAAATGGGCTATTTTCTAAAATTTAAT
>NZ_QGDU01000037.1 GCF_003149045.1 Fibrobacter sp. UWR4
ATTAAATTTTAGAAAATAGCCCATTTTTTGTTTAATTTAGGCGAAAGTCAACAAAAAAGGGTGGCGAAGCCACCCACACATGTTGATGAAGAGCCAGAATTTTTTCTTATATCACATTGGCTTTGTCCTTGGTTTCTTTTGTAAGTGCTGCAACAGTGATACCTGCAAAACCGAAACTTGTGGATGGATGCTATCAAATCGGTACGGCCCAGGAACTGTATGGCTTTGCAGCCATTGTAAACGGTTCTAACGGGATGACGCAAGATCCCGCTGCCTGTGGTAAGCTTACTGCAAATATCGTCGTAAACAAGAACGTTTTGAAAGACGGAGTTCTAAGTGCAGACAGTAACAGCTTTTCTGTTTGGACTCCCATTGAAAACTTCCGAGGCGTTTTCGATGGTCAGTACCATACTATTTCAGGTTTGTATTTCAACAACCCTGATTATACCGAAAAAGATGTTGGGGCTGCTTTGTTTGCCTCCACAAAGACTGCTGCAAGGGATACAATCGTTATCAAGAATTTTGGCTTGGAGGACTCCTATTTCGAAGGCCCAAATTCTGCAGGATTCGTGGCTGAATTGGATACAGGTGTGTTGTATATGGAAAACGTTTACAATGTATCGAAGTCAAAATCGGGTTTTATTGGAGATTTAGGTTCTACGGGTGTTCGTAGGCTGATTATCACAAATGCTTTTGATTTGGAACCGAATGTAGTTTCTAAGCCTGTTCGAAAATTGTATGGATATACTGGTAGATATGAGATTGCCACCAATGTCTATTATATAGGCTCTTATCGAAAGTCAGAGGGAGTTTATCTTACAAATGTTGTGTATGAGGATTTTGAAAATGGCTTAATCGCTTCTCTATTGCGTAGTGATGCTCATGGAGCAGCCTGGGGACAGGTGGTGGGTTCTGATCCTTATCCTCTGTTCAAGAGCGAAATGAGTGGTTATGATGGGGATTTGAAATTCTCCAAAATTACTTGGAACGCCTATACAGAACATGAACCGTATCCGGATCGGTACTTGGAAGAACGTGGGATGGTTCTCCCTGAACCGACCCGTGAAGGCTATGTGTTTATTGGCTGGTACGAAGAAGAGGACTTGTCTAAAGCCCCTATAAAAGAGATTGAAAGTAAAATGACGGGGGACCTGAATCTTTATGCCCGTTGGGGGAAGGTCCCTGCATTAGTCGACGGTTGCTACGAAATTGGAACTGTAGAAGAACTATTCGGCTTTGCGAAGGCTGTTAATCGCAAAAGTAGAGATAGCAGATCATTCTGCGGAAAGCTGACTGCGAATATTGATTTGAATGCCGCTTATGGAAATGACGACAAAAAATGGACCTACTGGATTCCTATCCAGAATTACAGTGGAATATTTGATGGTAACGGATTTACTATTCATGGCCTGGAAATTAATCGTTATGCCAAGCATGCGGTCGATACTGTAAATGTTGGCTTGTTTGGAAGTGTCTTTTCTGCTTCAGTAACGGAACGTTCTGTCATCAAGAATCTGGGGGTGACAGGTGTGTACCTGGATGCCCGTTACTGCGTTGGTTCTCTTGTTGGCGATGCCTTTGATGTGGATATCATTAACAGCTATGCAGTAGGTACACCCCATGGAGACTTGATGACAGGTGGTCTTGTGGGTTGCGCCAAAAATGTTTCTATCAAGGAATCTTATTTTAGGGGTGCTGTAGGTTATGGCTGTGACTGTGGCTTGATATCCAAGGGCGGTCTTATTGGGGAAGGCTGTGGAAAAATTGAAATTATAAATTCCTACTATGCAGGCACATCGTCTTATCGTCCTTCGAGTGAACGTAATTTTGGTGGCTTGATTGGCTCAAGATCGGACTCCTTGACAATCATCAATTCCTTCGCCAAGAATTTTTATGAAACCAAGGCCTTGGAAGGCGGTTTGCTTGGCCATGGTTCTACTTCTGGTGTTGTAATTGAAAATTCCTTCTATCAAACAAAGTCAACTTCGGATACAATCGCATACGGCGCTACCTCTGCTGAATTTAAGAACGGTACCGTTGCTACCAAGTTGCGTAATTACAACAAGGATGGGGTGGATGGCTCCGTATGGGGACAGCTGGTTGGAGAGGATGAATATCCTAAGTTAATCGGGAAGATTACGGTCAATAAGGAAAATTCCATTGTGCCGAAAAATCCGAAACTGTCGGATAAGGGGTGCTACCAGATTGGAACCGCAGAGGAACTGTATGGCTTTGCCCTTCTTGCAGAAGCGTCTCGCTTTGATCTGCTCCCGATTTGTGGCGAATTGACCGCAGACATCGTGGTGAATAAGAATGTGGTTGTCCAGGATAGCCTGCTGAATGGGGATGGCCGCAACTTCATTGTTTGGAATCCCATCAGAAATTTCAACGGCACATTGGATGGAAAGGGCCATGTTATTTCTGGCCTGTATTACAATGATGCCATGGATACAAATGCGGTTGCCTTTATCGGTAATGCCCTTAGCGTGGATGAATTGTATCCTTCCAAAATAGAGAATCTTGGAATTGTGGATTCCTACTTTAGAGGGAGTCGCACGGCAGCCGGCCTTGTGGGGAAGGTGGATGAGGGTAGTAAGAAATTCTTTATCCGCAATAGCTATAACAGAGCTACGGTTCATGGCTACGAAGTGGGTGGCCTTGTTGGGTACTCCAAAGCAGATTATCTTGAAATTTCACAAAGCTACAATGGTGGTGCTCTTCTCGGAAGTTTGACCGCAGGTCTTGTGGAATATGCAAGGGGTGTGATTTCTATTGATAACTCCTTTAATGTAGGTTTTGTGAATCGCGGTTTTGGCCTAGTCAATGGTGTGGCGGATTCCCTGTCTGTCAGAAATTCCTATAGTGTGGATTTGGTTAATCCCAATCCTACTCATGGAATGGCTTGGGTTGGTGCAAGCTGGATTTCTGGCAAATACTCCTTTGAGAATGTGTTCGGTGTTGCGATGGATCCTTCTAAAGCGACAATACTTGCTTCCGATAGTAGTACCATTTGGGTAACGCTGGAACAGTATAAGAATGGTTCTGTGGCGACCGCACTGCATAACTATCATGGCGATGGTATGGATGGTTCCGTCTGGGGCCAGAATGTGGGTGTGGATTCTCACCCGGTGTTCTCTGGCAAAATTCAAAACTTGAGTAAGGATGTTATAAAGTCCAGTGTCAAGTTTGTGACCTTTGACGGTGATACTCGAGAATACTATAGCGAGTATGTGGAAGGGGTGGCAATGGCCTTGCCATTTACTGCAAGAGAAAATCATGTGTTTGATGGTTGGTACGATAATCCTACCTACGCCGGTTATCCAGTCACAGAAATTCCTGAGGACGCTACAGGAGCAAAGACTTATTACGCCAAGTGGATGCATTATCCGGATATTGTAGAGAACTGCTATGAAATCGGGGATGATGGAGAACTTTTCCTGTTTGCAGAAACTCTGAATAAGATTTACGACGATAGTAAAAATGAGGGTCGCGTCCTTTGTGCAAAGCTGACTGCAGATATTGTGGTCAATAGGAACGTTCTTGTGGACGGTACTCTAAATGTCGCAGATTCTTCCAAGTTCAAGAGATGGATTCCCATTACTCGCTTTAGTGGTCTCTTTGATGGTCAGGGACATTCCATTTCAGGTTTGTTCTTTAGTTCTTCTGCAAATTATGTTGGCTTTATAAAAGAAGTTTTCGGAAGAACCGTTATCCGCGATTTGGATATTAAGGATTCCTATTTCAAGGGGTACGAAGGGGTAAGTTCGCTGGTCTCTGTTATGGATGGTTCTTCCAATCTCCTGCTGGAAAATGTACATAGCGAAAGTTATGTGTATGCCCAGTACCGGTATGGAGGCGGTCTGGTTGCCTATGCTGATGATGACGACACTCTAACTGTAATAAATTGCGGTAAGTCCGATTCTACAAAGATGGGTAATCTGGGTGGTGGTCTATTAGGTGTATTCCACGGGACAGATGTGGTTATCGCAAACTCCTATAATAAGGGCGATGTCTATGGAAGAAGCGATGTGGGCGGTCTACTTGGAAAGTTGAGTAGCGGAGGTTCTCTTAGCATTTACTATTCCTATAACGAAGGAAGTGTGGATGGATCTGCTGCTATTGGTGGCCTTTTTGGGGAAACCTCTCGCAATCTTCGTCTATGGAATTCCTATAACGTGGGTACGGTGACAGGCTTGAAAGTTGTGGGCGGTCTCTTTGGGTATTTTGCTGGCAGTGATTTCTCAGTGGTGAATACCTACAGCATGGCTACTGTGGTTGGCGATTCTGCAGTGGGAGACCTGATTGGCGGTACTTATAAATCAATGCCCGTAGAATTTGTCAATAGCTACTATGCCTATAACTCCTTGCCTGATGTTGGCGACACCAAGGCGACCTTGGCAGAATTCGTCGATGGCACGGTAGCGAAGAAGTTGCATGACTACAAGGATGAAAATCTGGATGGAACAGCCTGGGTGCAGTTGCCCAATGTGGATCATCCTGTCCTTGATGGGGAAGTGGTGGAATCCTTCGTTCGCAAACTTCCACGACTGCAGTTGAACAAGGACGATCTCGGACCGGAAAGTTCCAGTAGCACAATCTCCTGTTCTAGCAGTTCTGTGCAGAGTTCTTCCAGCATTGATGTTTCCAGCAGTTCTGAAAATGTTTCAAGCAGCTCTGTTACTTCGTCTTCTTCTGTGGATACAGAATCCTCCAGTTCTGAAGCGGAATCCAGCAGTAGCGAGAATCCTCTTGTTGCTCTCGGAATGACAGCTGCCCAATTCCGGGTTTACGGGATTTCTCGCGGCATTCAGGTGACGAATGTTCGCGTGGGGAGCGCTTACGCTGTATTTGATATGCAAGGACGTACTTTGCAAAATGGCATCGCAGGAACAACGGATTTCGTCCTGAAAATCCAGTCTCCGGGACGTTATCTGGTAAAAATTGCGGATTTGACGAAGAGTGTAATTGTAAAGTAGACTTATATCGCCAACTGTAGACTTTTAAAAGAAGAAAAGTGTGGACTTTTGTCCGCACTTTTTTTATATTGATATTGTATAGTCCTAAACCGAAAATATCTGCAATATTTTAGTTCCCTTTATGATTAATCTTTTTGAATATTTGAACTATCGAGAATTTTTAAGAGACGCATACGAAGAACGCCATTCAAGTGACTGGCGCTTTAGTCATCGCTTTATTGCAGAAAAGGCGGACTTTGATGCTTCCATGTTCAACAAGATTCTTCAGGGCAAGCGTAACTTGACACCTCGCCTGGTGTCCGTCTTTGCGGATATTTTCTGTCGTGACGAGCGAGAGAAGCAGTACTTTTCCGACATGGTTTCCTTTAACCAGGCGAAAAATCATTCTGAAAGTCGTCAGTATCTGGAAAAACTGGTGGCGACTAAGGAATGCAAGGTTGAGGAAGTTGCCCGCGATCAGTTTGAATATTTCGATCATTGGTATCATGCGGTTATTCGCGAACTGGTGACTTTTTATCCTTACGTGGGCGATGACGCTGCTTTAGGCTTGATGGTGCGTCCGCCTATTACCGCTAGTCAGGTGAAGTCTTCTATTGCTTTATTGGAACGACTTTCCATGATCCGCAAGAATCCAGAAACCGGTTTTTATGAACAGACCCAGGGCTTGATATCTAGCGGTAGCGAATCCTACAGCACCGCCGTAAATTCCTACATCCAACAGAATCTGAATGTGGCAACTTCCGCAATTGACCGCTTCGATCGCGAGGAAAGAAATCTATCCACTCTGGCTTTTGCCTGTGACGAAAGTACCTACAGCGAACTTGTGGAAATGGTACGCAGGTTCCGTCGTGAAATTCTTGCGAAAGTAGGCCAGTGTCAGAAACCCAATCGTGTTTTCCAGTTGGGAATGCAGTTGTTTCCTTTAAGTGATCCCTATCCACCTCCTGTAAGGCGTGGACGTAAGCGCAAGATCCTTGGTGAGGAGTTGCGCAATGGTGACGTGTCTGATGATGTAGCTTCTCAGGAGGAGTCCGATGATTAAGCTTCGTTCGTTCCTACGCAGTGCACTTCCCGTTTCCCTGGTTGCGCTTTTGGGCCTTACCGCCTGCTCCGACAAGAAGGATGTTGCTGGCGGTACCGAGGCGGAATCCACCATTGCGCTCCAGATTCAGCTGGCCGATGGTTCTCCTGCTGCAATGACCCGCGTGCGCATGCTGTCCGAAGATTATATGTCCGATGGATTAGCTGACGCAGAATGGATCGTTTCGGATGACAAAGGTAAAGTCAAGTTTGAAAATGTATCCAACGGTTCTTACACCATTGAAGCTAGAAATACTTCTGGTGACAATGCGGAAGGCGCTGTTACCTATGTGACCTTGAATTCTGGAAACGAGATTTCCAATGTCATTGAGTTGGGGGAACTTACTACCATTCAGGGGCGTGTAGCCGCCGGCCAGGGACCTTCTGTCATTCGCATTGCTGGCCTGGACCGTTATGTGGTTCCTGATAGTGCAGGCTATTTTGTAATTGACTCTCTTCCTGCAGGCAGTTTTGATTTGCAGATTGAAAGCCTTTCCAATCGCGGGACGATCAAGCTTGCCGCAGAAGCAGGCTCTGAAGTACCGGAAGTAAGTCTGGGTAGGGCCCGTGGCTTTGTGGTGGAAGACTTCGAAAGCTTTACGGGAATTTCCGCTACTGGCGAAATCCTTGGGGATGGCTGGTGGTATGCCCTGGATGCCGAAGGGAAGAACGTGATGCCCCTCTGGAATAAGGATCTTACCCGCAAGTATTCCGGTAGCGAGGGCTGCGCTTCTGGCGGCTGTGCCCGTACCGAAAACCGTATCGGGTTCCTTCTGGGAAATGCTGACTCGGCCTATGTCTTGCCGGGGCTTGATTCTCTTATGTTCTCTGCCCGCGGTAATGGAACCTTGCGTGTTGCAGTTTCCTTCGGTGGTTTCGGCGATTCTACAGAAGGTGGCTACGAAGCTGAAGTTGAACTGAAAAAAGTCTGGAAAGGCTTCGCCCTCGCAATTGAAGATATGAAGCCTTATGGTAAGGCTTCCGATAAGGATGTTAAGGTGGGTCGAATTGATTTCCGACTCATCGATGGTGATACCCTGTTCCTGGATGATGTGACCCTCGGTGGAATCGATGAAAGTGTGGTGAAAAATGCTGCGACCAAAAATCAGGATTATTCCGTCTACTCTGAAGATTGGTCTGCACACGATGCCCTGATTGCTTCTGCAGAAGGTTATGCTGCCGGTATTCAAGGTGGTGCAGGTGGTATCATTTGCCGCGTGACCACTCAGGAAGATTACATCGTTGTGGATGATTCCACCAATATTGATACTTTGGGCAACGTGGGGACAAAGGTCATTGTGGCTCCTGGTTCCTTGCGTGATTGTGCCATGCGCGATACTGCAGCTTGGGTTTTGTTTGAAAAGAGCGGTGAGTACCATTTGGGGTCTCCTCTCCGTATTGCTTCTAACAAGACTTTTGATGGCCGCGGTCGCGATGTCCAAATTACTGGAACAGGAATCATGACTGATGGTACTACGGAAGTGATTTTTGAAAATATCACTTTCAATGCGCCATCCCTTTACGAAAAGGACTCTACCATGCGCAGGGCTATTTCCCTGCACAACATTACCAGCAAGATTTGGATTGACCATTGTACTTTCGATGAATACCCGATTTATCAGATTGACATGAAGCGCGGCTCCTTCGATGTGACGATTTCCTGGTCCAAGTTCCAGAATGCGGAAACAGGTGTCCTGTTTGGCTTGGAACCGGACTTGTTCAAGGAAACGTTCCAGACATTGACCATGCATCATAACTACTTTGCCAATATGAGTGTGTCTGGCGTATTTGCCCGTGCCGGTATGCTCCATGCCTACAACAACTTCTTTATGGACGTAGACCACTATGGCGTGGAATGTACGGATTCTGCCCGTTGCTACATCGAGAAGAACATTTTCACCAAGGACAATGCCGTTTCCCTCTACAGATTGTGGGAAGATGGCGTTGCTGTGGATACCACTGTCGGCTTTGTGAAAATGACTGAAAACTGGTATGTGAACGGCGGCAAGGAAATGATTAGCGACGCATTCGGTTATAAGCCCGAATATGAATATGCCGCAGAAGCTGCTGACGCAAAGCTTGCCTGGACTCTTAAGAAAAAAACAGGTCCCCGTTAATATGAAGAAAAAACTTCCTGCAATTCTTTTCCTGATTTCTACAGGCTTTTCTGTGGTGGTCTACCTAAAGGTAGCTGAATTTTCTGGCTACGAACTTCTGGGAGCGTTTGCTGCCATCGGTTTCTATATGGCGGTGTTCGCCCTTCTTTGTGTACTGTTCAATACCAAGGAGAACGAAGGGGAGACTAAGTCTACCTGGCAGGAATTGAAGGAACTTCAGGAAGCCGCCAAGAAGGCGGCGGAACAAGTTGAAGCCGAAAAGAAATAGGTGGCACGTAATTTGCGTACATCCCTATGGAAGTCCCAGACGCTGCCTGGGCTTTTCATTTTTTGTCGTTTTTATAAATTCTTGCGGAAACAATTACATCCCTTGTTAAAAGGTTCGTCATGTCTAAACTTTCTGATTCTCTTGCCCTCGTTAAGAAAACTCTTTCCGAAGTTCGCATGTACAATCATGCCTCTTCTGTCCTGAATTTTGACCAGCAGACCATCTGCCCTAAGGGCGGTATGGAGGAGCAGGGTGAAGTGGATGCGTTCCTCAGTAACAAGGCTTTTATTCTCCAGAAGGATCCAGCCTATATTGAGGCCTGTCAGTACATTTATGAACATCGGGATGAACTGACGGATGAATTTGATGTGGCCCTTGCGGAATCTCTCCATCGTGACTTTGCCAAGGAAAAGAACATCACTCCCGAAATGCAGCATGAACGTTCCCTGGTTTATAACCGGGCTTATGTCAATTGGCTCAATGCAAAGCAATCCAAGGATTTCAGTATTTTTGCTCCTAGCCTTGCTGAAGTTCGTGATGTACAAATCCGTGAAGCCAATCTTCACGAGGATCGCAAGGAAACGCCTTACGATACAATCTTTGATGGATATGAACGTGAATTGTCTAGCAAGGACCTGGATGAGACCTTTAACGAATGCAAGGAACGCCTGGTACCGTTACTGAAACGTATTATGGCCAGCAAGAAGAAAATCCGTACGGATTTTTTGAGCCGCCCTGTTTCTGATGAATCTCAAAAGGCATGCGCTCAGTACCTGCTGGAAACCATGGGCTTTGATTTCAATCGCGGTGCGTTTGCGACGACGGAACATCCCTTTACCATCGAGATGGGGAAGAACGATACCCGAGTAACGACCCACTACTATCCGGATGCGTTCTATTCCAGCATGTTCAGCATTATTCACGAAGGGGGTCATGCCCTTTTCGAACAGAACCAGCCGGCGGAAAACTATAGCCATTATATTGAATTCAACAAGACTATGGGCATGCACGAAAGTACAAGCCGTTTCTATGAAAACCGCATTGGCCGCAGTCGTGATTTTATTTCCTTAATTTATCCTAAATGCTGTGAGCTGTTCCCCAACGTTTTTGAAGGTGTCTCCGAACAGGAATTCTACGAATCCATGAATACGGTAACGCCTAGCCTGATTCGTACGGAAGCGGATGAGTTCACCTATACCTTCCACATTATTATTCGTTACGAAATTGAACGGATGATCGTAAATGGGGGAGGTTGCGATATTTCCGCATTGCCTAAACTGTGGAACGAAAAGTACAAGGAATATCTGGGAATCGCTCCTGCCCATGATGCAGAAGGAATTCTACAGGATATTCACTGGACAAGCGGCTTTGGCTATTTCCCTACTTATGCGTTGGGCAACATGTACAATGCCATGTATTACAACAAAATGGCGAACGAATTTGACTTGAAGGCTGCTGTCCGCTCCGGAGACTTCCAGAAGATTAATGGCTGGATGAAGCAGAAGGTGTGGGCCCGCGCTGATCGTGAACCTCCTAAGACCTGGATCAAGAACATTACGGGACGCGACTTTACGCCCAAGGATTTCCTGGACTATCTGGAAACGAAGTATTCCGAAATCTACGACCTGTAAGGATCGCTACAGCCCTAGCGCGCTTTCGAAAGTTGCCTGAGTGGTCGTGGGGTCGTCGGACTTGAGCCAACTCAAGGTTTCCGTACCGCGGTAGCTCCAGGCGAAAACGTTCTGGATGCCTGCCTTGATGCTTTCTTCCGTAGCGATGGCAAGGTCCCCTTCGCGGCCTCTTTCTATCTGGTAGGCCTTGATCCACATCTGGACATCCTTGCCGTACTTGGCTGCGGCCTGGGTCAGCTTGACAGCGGTTTCCGCATACTTTTCGCGGACCCATTCTGCGGTGGCGCCACGTTCCCAGTAGGGGTCGCTGGCGATTTCGTCGACGCTTTTCAGACGGGCGATCTTTTCCCAATCGTCTAGACCTGCGGGGAACCAGGGAGGGAGCATGCAGACGCAGTTGCACTTTCCGTGGGCGTGTACGTCTTCCGTCATTTCCTTCAGGAAGTCGATGAGGCTGTCTTCGCGGAATTCCTTTACGTCATCGGAGAGCTGTGCGGGCATGTCGTAATTGAATCGTTCCTGGAATTTCTTCTTGCAGGTCTCGCAGCGGCAACTCCATTTTTCCAGACCGCCCTTCTCGAAGTAGAAGTGGGGTTCGTCCCAAAAAATCGTGTCTACACTTGTATTACAGACTGTCTCGATCCAGCGGTGCATATATTCGCGGAAGCGGGGATGGTTGGGGCAGGCGGCTACCTTGGGGTTTCCGTCCACGCCAATCTGGCACATGTCATGGTCACGGGCGGTCAGCTCGGAGTAGGCTTCGCCACCGAATACACGACCGACACCCCAGGGATTGACGTAAACCTTTAGCCCCATGGCTGCAGAACCGTCTACGATGTCCTTCATGGTGTCGTAGTAGTACTGCTGGTCTTCTTCACTCCAGGTGTGCAGTACGGCGTTAAAGCCTTTATTCTGGATTTCCTTCATGTCGGATAGAACATGCTTAGGGTTACGTACGCCAAAATAGCTTACGCCTCTGATCTTGACCTTTGCCATAAAAATCCCTTGGGATTAAATCTCGTTGCGTTCGGCCCACTGAGGGGAACCGTTGCGTAAAAGGACCTGCTGCAGGGTGGCTGCCCATTCTTCTTCGCGAACAGGGCGACGGACCCAGAAGAATCCGCTTTCTTCCTTGGGAAGAGGCATGTCATCGGGGACCAACTCCACAATCCAGGATTCAGGAATGCTGTCGTGGAGGAGCTTGCTGAAGTTCAGGTTTTCTTCCCTAGGCTTGTCCGAATGATCCAGGATAATCAGTGCCGGGGACTGGCCGATAATCAGGGCGCTTTCCAGCAGGTTGGTTGCATCCTCGATGGAGTTGCAGGTGTAGAGGGTTGAATCTTCCGCCATGTCCCCATGTTCCAAAAGCCAACGGAAGGTCCATTGGCAAAGCCGGTCCAAACTGCCCGGTGCGGAAGGGGATATAAAGAAGATGTGTCCCATGCCTGTAAATCTAGAAAAAAAGCGAAAACTCTCCAAATGTGGGGAATGTAGACTTGCTGAAAAAATCTAGTTTTTCACTGAAAAAATCAAGAAAAGTACTTGTTATCCATGATAAAACTTGGCGAATTTCAGTTTATAGAATCCCTGTTGCAGAATGCGACACCCCTTGCGGAGATTGCCCCGAAAACCAGGACCTGGCTCGGGGTAGGGGATGATGCTGCCATTTTCGATGGCTGGGTGGTGACGAAGGATCTTTCCGTAGAGAATACCCATTTCCGCCTGAACTGGTCCACTCCCGAGCAGGCGGTGGAAAAGCATATCGTATCCAATGTTTCCGATATCTGCTCCATGGGGGCTAGGCCTCGTATCGCCCTGCTTGGACTTTGCTTGAATCGCCATTGGTCCGACGAGATAAAGGCTAGAGTCCGTAAGGCTCTTTCGGATGGTTTTGCCAAGCGAGGCATCACCTTGATTGGTGGTGATACCGTATCTGGGGAAGAAGGCGTTTTTTCCACCACCTTGCTGGGTGAGCTTGCTGGAGATAGACCTCTTGTTCGCACCGCCTTGAAGCCTGGAGATAATTTGTATGTAAACGGAACTTTGGGAAAGTCCGGCGCTGGGCTTTGGCTGCTATTGAACCATCCCGAGGATCGTGCTAAGTTTCCGGAACTGGTGGAGTACCACCTGAATCCGAAAATTCCTGAGCACAGCGGGGAAGAATTAGCCCGTATGAATGCTTACGGCGCCTGTATGGATATTAGCGATGGTCTTTCCTCGGAACTGAACCACCTGGCGCATTCCTCCGGTGTTTCCATCGAAATTGACGAGAAAAAACTGCCCATTGACCCGCAAGTGGTCAAAATGTGTGAATATTACGGAATTTCGCCCCTTGAATTCGCTCTAAATGGGGGGGAGGAATATCAACTTCTGTTTGCCAATTCCCTGCCAGATAGTATATTTACAAACAAAAATGTGCTTTTGGGTGAGGTGTGTAAGATTGGGGTTGCTACAGTGAACGCTGTAGAACCGAAGGTCGCCATGCTTTGCCAATCTGGAGAAAAGGTGCCCGTTGAACCGCGGGCATGGTCGCATTTATGATTAGTAATACTAAGATGAACTTAGGTCAGTTGCTGCTCCGTCAGGGCGTCCTTGACGAAGACCAGCTGGCTCATGCAATGTCGGAACATAAACGTACCGGCATTATGTTGAGTAAGATTCTCGTTCGCCTGGGTATGGTCAGCGAAGATACGTTGACGAGCATTCTGGGCGTACAGATGCAGTCCGCCACCAAGATGCGTATTGGTGAAATGCTTTTGGCTCAGGGCTATATTAACGAAGATCAGCTGAACAAGGCTCTGGAAACCCAGAAGACAACGGGTAAGCGTCTTGGACGTACTTTGGTGGACTTGGGCTTTATGCCCGAAGAACGTCTTATCGAAATTCTTTCCAGACAGTTCGAAGTTCCCTACGTTAAGTTGGAAACATTCCATATAGACCCTGAAGCCTATAATTACTTGCCAGAAGACTTGTGTAAGCAGTATAAGGTTGTGCCTCTGTTTGTTCAGCAGACCGAGGACGAACGCCATCAGTCCCGTCAGGTCATGACGATCGCCATGACGGACCCCACCAACATGCGTACCATTACCGCAGTCCGCTTCAAGGTGAAGATGGAAGTGGATGTGGTCATGGCCTCCGACGAAGATGTGAAGAAGGCTATCGAACGCATTTTTGCGGGCCACGGCGGTGTTTCCGAAGAATCCCTTGCAGACCTTATCGGTGATTCCAAGGATGGTGAAGAACTTGAAACCGTGGAACGTGGTCAGGGCAACCAGGAAGAAGAACTGAGTGACGAAGAAGGTCGCCAGGTCGTGAAGATCGTGACTACCTTGATTCACGAAGCAATTGCCCGTAAGGCTTCCGATATTCACCTGGAACCTCAGGAAACTTACCTGAAGCTCCGTTACCGTATTGACGGTGACCTCCAGGTCATGTCCCCCATTCCGGCTCGTTTGATGCCGCAGATTTTGTCCCGTATCAAGCTTCTTTCCAAGATGGACATTGCTGAAAAGCGTAAGCCCTTGGATGGTCGTTTCACGGTGCGATACAAAGGCTCCGAAGTTGACCTTCGTGTGTCTTCTTTCCCCATTTCTCTCCGTAAGCGCGGCGTTTGCGAAAAGATCGTTATGCGTATCTTGAACCCGAACTCTGGTCAGTTCCCGCTGAAGGACATGGGCTTCGACCCCCGCGTCCTCAAGCAGTTCATCGACGCCATTAACGCTCCTAACGGCATCGTGCTGGTGACCGGTCCTACGGGTTCCGGTAAGTCTACTACGCTTTACGCATCTATTGGTGAAATTCTTGATAGTACTATTAACATTTCTACCATGGAAGACCCTGTGGAATTGAATATCGACGGTGTCAACCAGGGACAGATCAACAATGCGGCCGGGTTTACGTTTGCCGCGGGCATTCGTGCCTTGCTCCGTCAGGACCCTGACGTGATCATGATCGGTGAAATGCGTGACCAGGAAACCTCCTCAATGGCTATCGAAGCTGCTTTGACGGGTCACTTGGTCTTCAGTACCCTCCATACCAACGATGCTGCTGGTGCGTTCCCTCGTCTTCTGGAAATGGGCCTGGAACCCTTCCTTGTGTCTACCGCTATTAAGGGCGTGTTGGCTCAGCGACTGGTGCGCCGCATTTGTAAGTTCTGTAAGGAACCTTACGAAATTTCTGAAGAAATGCGTAACGAACTTCACCTGACTCCGGATATGCAGTTCTTCCACGGCCGTGGCTGTGAAAAGTGCGATGGCTCCGGTTATAAGGGCCGTGCCGGTATTTACGAATTCCTGGTGCCTAACGAATCCGTTCGTAACCTGATTATTAAGCGTTCCTCCGGTGACGTGATCAAGCGAGCCGCTATGCAGGAATGCGATATGATCACACTGCGTATGGATGGCATCTCCAAGGCTCTTCAGGGTATTACCACTCTGGAACAGGCCGTGGGTGCATCCGCTGCGGACGATTAATCCGCTGTTCACAAGCGCTTGTAATAAGAAAAAGGACCTTCCTAAGGAAGGTCCTTTTTGCAGGTAATCCAAGGAGCGGAGCCCCTTGCGTCATTAACCGTTGTACTTCTTGATGATCACGATACCGTTGTGACCGCCGAAGCCGAGAGAGGCGGAAGCGGCAACATCCACGTTCATGGAAACGCCCTTGTTCGGGGTGTAATCCAGGTCGCATTCCGGATCCGGATTTTCCAAGTTGATGGTGGCCGGAACAAAGGAATCGCGGATAGCCAAAGTGCTGATGAGGGCTTCGCAGATGCCTGCCGCACCGACGCAGTGACCGGTCATGCTCTTGGTGCTGGAAACCTTGATCTTGCGAGCGTGATCGCCCAGGGCAAGCTTCAGCATGGCTGTTTCGGTAACGTCGTTCAGGTGGGTGGAAGTACCGTGTGCGTTGTAGTAGTCAATGTCGGTGGGTTCGATGCCTGCGTCCTTGATGGCGCGGAGCATTGCCTTGGCGCAACCGCTTCCATCCGGCTTGGGGCTGGTAATGTGGTATGCGTCGGCAGAAGCGCCGTAGCCGGCCAGTTCTGCATAAATCTTTGCGCCACGAGCCTTGGCGTGTTCCAGTTCTTCCAGAACGAGAACTGCACCGCCTTCACCCATGATAAAGCCAGAACGGTCCTTGTCGAAGGGACGGCTTGCCTTTTCGGGAGCGTCGTTAAACTTGTCGGTCAAGGCGTGCATGCCTGCGAAAGCCTTGATAGAATAGTCGGTCACGCCACTTTCAGAACCACCTGCAAGGCAGATGTCCAGACGGCCGGAACGGACGGCGTCCAGGGCAACACCAAGAGCGTCGGTACCAGAAGCGCATGCGGTCGCAACAGTCCAGGCGCAACCGGTAATGCCCAAGTTGATAGAAACGTTTGCAGCGCCTTCGTTCGGGATAAGTTCAGCCATGGCGAGAGGAGAAACGCGACGCTTGCCGCCAGCCACATACTGGTTGAAAGTGGAGTCGGTAACATCGATACCGCCGAGACCGCAACCTGCGATCACGCCAGTGGTATCTGCGTGAAGATCGTCTTCGCTCAAGTTTGCGTCAGCCACAGCTTCCTTGGAGGCTGCCAGCAGGAACTGGGTAAAGCGTGCCATACGGCGGGCTTCCTTGGGGTCGATGCCGTGTTCTTCTGGCTTGAAGTCCTTGACTTCGGCAGCGATCTTCACCGGACAATCGGTGGCGTCGAACAGAGTGATGGGGCCAATGCCGCACTTTTCGTGCTGGATGCCATCCCACAGTTCCTTAACGTTCTGGCCAAGAGGTGTCACTGCACCCATACCTGTAATTACAACGCGTCTTCTAGTCATATGATTCTCGTTAAAAGTTTTTGCCAAAATATAGAAATCCCGACGCTGTTACACGTCGGGATTCCTTGAACTTTTATTTCAGATTACTTCTCCGCATTGCCAGCTTCTGCCGTGGGAGCGGAAGCGTTGTCTGCTGGAGTGGGCTTTTCAGTGTTAGCAGCGTCTGCTGCAGCCTTGTCGTTGTCGCGGATTGTTGCACGACGGATCTTGCCACTGATGGTCTTGGGAAGTTCATCCACAAAGTCGATGAAGCGGGGGCTCTTGTAAGCGGCTGCCACCTTCTTTGCGAACAACTGGATTTCCTTGGCCAGTTCCCTGGATGCTTCGTAGCCCTTGTGGAGCACGATGGTTGCCTTCACGGCCTGACCACGGGTAGCATCCTCAACGCCAGTCACAGCCACTTCCATAACGGCCGGATGCTGGTGGAGAACTTCTTCCACTTCGAAGGGACTTACGCGATAACCGGAAGTCTTGATCAGGTCATCGGTACGGCCTACGAACCAGTAGTAGCCATCCTTATCGCGCCATGCGGTGTCGCCCGTATGGTAAACGCCACCTTCGAAAACTTTCTTGGTGCGTTCTGCATCGCGGTAGTATCCGCCGAACAGACCGAAAGGCTTTCCGCCATCAATGCGGATGATGATTTCACCCACTTCTTCAACACCGCAGGAAGATCCATCGGGGTTGATGATGTCCAGGTTGTAACCGGGGGAGGGCTTACCCATGGAACCGGGCTTGGGCTCCATCCATTCGTAGTTGCCGGTAATGAGGGTGGATTCAGTCTGGCCGTAACCTTCACGGAGCTTATGGCCTGTCTTTTCCAACCACTTGTTAAAGATGTCGGAGCTAAGGGCTTCACCTGCAGTGACGCAGTAGGTGAGGCTGGAAAGGTCATACTTGCTCAGATCCTGCAAAAGCAGTGCGCGGTAAGCGGTGGGAGGTGCGCAGAAGGTCGTAATCTTGAACTGTGCCATCTTCTCCAGCATCTTGCCCGGGATGAAGACCTTCATGTCATATACGAATACGGCGGAACCTGCGAGCCACTGACCGTAGATCTTACCCCACATGGCCTTTGCCCAACCGGTTTCAGCGATACTCAGGTGACGGCCTCCGTCAATTACGTGCTGCCAGAAACGTGCTGTGTTAATGTGGCCCAGAGGGTAGGTAAAGGTGTGTGCCACCATCTTGGGGTTGCTGGAGGTGCCACTGGTAAAGTAGACCAGCATGATGTCGTTGTTGGTGGTTCCTGCGTCACCAGTGGGACGCTTGAATTCCCTGGGCATCATTTCGTAATCGTCATAGAAGCTGATCCAGTTCTGGCGGGCAGAACCGATGGTCACCAGCTTTTCCACAGAGGGGCTCTTTGCCTTTGCTGTTTCCACTTCCTTCTGGAGGGACGGCTCGTCGTAGGAGACGACCATCTTGATGTCCGCTGCGTTAAAGCGGTATTCCAGGTCGTGGGCGGAAAGCATGTTGGTTGCAGGAATGACGATAGCGCCAATACGATGCAAGGCGAGGATAAAGAACCAGAATTCGTAACGACGGCGGAGGATGAGCATGACGCGGTCACCCTTCTTGATGCCGTTATCTACCAGGAAGTTTGCTGTACGCTGGGAAGCAACGGACAAATCCTTGAAGGTGAAGATATGGCTTTCGTCGTTATCGTCACACCAAACCAAAGCTTCGCGCTTGGGTTCGGATTTTGCGTATTCGTCTACGACGTCGTAGGCGAAGTTGAAATTTTCCGGAATGGAAATCTTGAAGTTCTCGTGGAGATCTTCGTAGGAGTTGAAATCAACTCGGGAAAGAAACTTGTTTAAAATCATTTTTAGAGGTCCCTGTACATGATCTTTTCGCGGAGAGAGCTTGCGTAGCGAACCATGTTCAGCAGACGCTTTTCGCCGATGGTCTGGAAATCACTGTTGTGGATGACCAGACGGGGAGTGCCTCCGGGAAGAAGCATGGTGAGGCAGGCGACGCTCTGAGCGATACCCAGCAGGAACTGCGGGATGACGGAGAAGGTCAATACTTTAGACTTCAAGGATGTGAAACTGATGTCGGTTTTCTTGTAAATGCGGCACAGATCTTCGTAGTAATCCAACTGTTCAAGTGCTTGACTCTTGAGGTGCTTGTTGGCAAACCATACCGGCGGAATAAAGCCGGTGGGCTGACCGGAGCCGTTGGCGTTCCACAGGGCGAGACTGCGGTTCAACAAAGCCTGGGAGAAACGTTCGTTCAAACCGGCGAATTCTGCACCATTGTTGGAGAGCCACAGTGCTGCTCGACCGATGAAATTTCTGTTGATGAACAGGTCTGCACGATGGCGAGCGCCATGCAGGAGAATTTCGTAGCCTTCGTTGACGAACTTTTCCAGTTCCTCGTGGAAGTATTCGATTTCGGATTCAGGTACGCCACCGACGGAGGGCACCACTGCGATAGAGATAGGAGAGCCTGCGGCTTCGGCAATCTTGCGGATTTCGACCACGGCCTTCTTGCAGTTCTTTACAGTGAGGTTGTGGTAGCAGAGGATGTACTTCTTGTCCTTATGACGTTTTTGTTCTGCAGCTTGGAGGTCTGCGATGTCCTTATTCATTTCCATAGTGACCTACCCGTTAAAATTTTCCTTGTCCAGCTTGCTGGAAATATAGACGTGGTAAATTGCAAAAATAATTGCAGAGAGTAAAGCGAGTCTTCCGAGAACTTTGCCCATAGGAACCACCTTTAGTTGAAGTTAATAATCCACCTGGAAAAATAGCAAAATGTGACTTACTAAGATAATTACTTTTTTATTCCAATTGATAACGAATGTATGTAAGAAAAAAAGAAAGAAACGCTCGTGTTTTAAAGAACCTGAAAAAGACCCGTTTTTTTATGGTTTAGTGGAAAAAATGGCGTTTTTAGACGAAAAACGGCAGGAATTTGCGTTACCAAATCCCTGCCGCGGCGCTTTTTTTGGAATGGAGTGCGCCTTTGTTGCTGTGTGGATCAGCAGTAATTTAACAGAAGAAGTCCTTCCAGATTTGTGTGCCAAGATCGCAAAGGTTCACCTGCATTTCTTCAATCTTCTCGTGAAGACCGCTCTTGATGATTTCCTCGATGGTGGAGAAAGCCATATCGGAACGCATCTTCCCGAGAAGACGGAGAGAGTCCGCGTTGCTCTTTACGGGGAAGGCAATATTCTTGAGGCTGATTTCGGCCTGTTCCAGGCAGTAGCGGAGGGACCTGGGGAAGTCTTCGCTCAATAGCAGGAATTCGGCAACGTTCTGGGGCGTCACATTGGAATTCTTGCGATGAAACATTTCGTAAGCGCCCACGCTCTTGAGAACCGCATTCCACTGGACGGTATCCAGAGCCATGCCCACCATGCTTACATCCGGAAGGAGGATGTAGTACTTCACATCCAGAATTCGGGAAGTCTGGTCGGCGCGTTCAATCATGGTGCCGAGACGCGCGAAGTTCCAGGCTACGTCATGGGTCATGGTTCCCTGAATGATACCTACGGTCAGCTGGCTGAATTCCTTCACGCTGTTGTAGAAGGCGTGGGGTGCGGCTAAAGCCTGCTTGGGCATTTCGGGATCGTTCAACTTAAGATAGAACTGGTTGATGGCAATCCACAATTCAGAGGAAATTCTCTCGCGGACGCAGCGGGCGTTTTCGCGGGCGGCAGCCACGCAGGAAATAATGCTGCTGGGATTATCCTTATCGAAGGTAAGGAAGGTGAGGGCGTTTTCGGTAGAGACGTGGGCGTAGCTTTTGAAGAAGGCATCGGCGTTACCGGCGGTCTGGATCACCGGTTCCCAGGGGCGTTCTTCGCCGGGCAAGTCCAGCTGCAACTGAAGATTGACATCGATGGCGCGTGCCACGTTTTCTGCACGTTCAATGTAACGGCCCAACCAGTAAATGGAATCTGCAACTCTGCTTAACATTATAAAACTCCGAAATAAAAAATTAAAGGGGTTAGAGACTAGGGGCTAGGGGATTGTGAAATATTTGGCACCTTCGGCGCTCTTTATAAAAACGGCTCCGCCGTCATTTTTTTTCTAATCACTAATCCCTAAAACCTAGCCCCTGCAGCAATAATTGCAAAGCAATTATTGCTGCTGCTGTTGTTGTTCCATCCATTGCTTGGCCTGGCCTAGTTCTGGAGCCTTTTCGTTTTCGGCAATGACCCAGGTATCCTTGCAGCCTCCGCCCTGGGAACTGTTCACCACGATGGACCCCTTCTTCAGGGCCACGCGAGTGAGGCCACCCGGCAGGATGTAGGTTTCCTTACCCTGCACAATGTAGGGACGCAAATCCACGTGACGGCCTTCGAAGTTTCCGTCCACAATGCAGGGCACACGGCTCAAGGAAATCATGGGCTGTGCGATGTAATTACGGGGATTGGCCTTGATCTTTTCCTTGAAGGCTTCGCATTCGGCCTTGGTGGACTTGGGGCCAACAAGCATGCCGTAGCCACCGGATTCGCTGGCAGCCTTCACCACCATGTTCTCGATATGGTCGATCACATGCTGCATGTGCTTCGGGTTTTCGCAGACGAAAGTGGGAACGTTGGGAATGATGGCTTCTTCACCAAGGTAGTACTTGATGATCTGCGGAACGTAAGTGTAGATGGCCTTGTCGTCGGCAACTCCGCAACCAGGGGCGTTGGCGAGGGCCACGTTTCCGGCCTTGTAGGCTTCCATCAGTCCCGGCACACCCAGGCAGGAGTCGGGGCGGAAAACTTGCGGATCCAGAAATTCGTCATCTACACGACGGTAGATCACGTGAACCTGCTTCAGGCCGCGGGTGGTGCGGGCGTAGACTTTCTTGTCCTGAACAATCAAGTCGTTTCCGGTGACCAGGTCAACACCCATCTGCTGAGCTAGATAGGAATGTTCATAGTAGGCGGAGTTATACACACCTGGGGTCAGCACGACGACCTTGGGTTCTGCGACGCCATCGGCCAGGTATTCCAGGGCCTTGCGGAGGCGGGTGCAGTATTCATCCACAGGGCGGATGCTGCAATGGGTGAACACCTGGGGGAATGTGCGCTTGAGGATCTGGCGGTTCTGCAGCACATAGGAAACACCGCTGGGGCAACGCATGTTGTCTTCCAGCACGTAGAAGGTGCCGTCGGTATCGCGAACCAGGTCGGTACCGGTGATGTGTGCCCAGATTCCCTTGGGCGGAACGAAGCCTTCCATCTGCGGGCGGTAAGCGGTGCAGGTGTTGATGAGGCTTTCGGGTACTACCTTGTCGCGGAGAATCTTGCGGTCGTTATAGATGTCCGTAAGGAAGCAGTTCAAAGCTTCGGTACGCTGGCGAAGGCCTGCATCCAAATGCTTCCAGTCTCCGGCGCTGACAATACGGGGGATGACATCGAAAGGAATGATCTTGTCCTTTCCATCCTTGTTGCCATAGACGGCGAAGGTGATGCCGTTGTCGAAGAAAGCCGACTCTGCAACTTTCTGACGACGCTGCAGCTCACCTTCCGGCAGTTCGTTAATGCGGGTAATGAGCGGTTCTGCTGACGGACGGGGAGTTCCATCAGGCAGACACAATTCATCGTAGAATCCTTCTGTGTTATAGTTACCGAACTTCATAATGTTTCCTTGTGTTCGTTTTTTTAAGGTGTATATTCGTCTACGTTTACACCGACCTTGAGGATCGGGTTTCCGCCTCCGGTAATGACGCCCTTCAGTGGGCTTACATCGCCGAAGTCGCGTCCCCAGGCCAAGATAATGTGCTCGTCACCTCCGAGAACATTGTTGGTAGGGTCAAACTCAACCCAGCCATGGCCCGGTATGAAGGTGGCGACCCAAGCGTGAGTGGCATCTGCGCCAATCAGCTTCGGCTGACCTTTGGGTGGATGGGTTCGCAGGTAGCCGCTGATGTAGCGGCAGGGCAGGTGCAGCGAACGCAGGCATCCGATCATCAGGTGTGCGAAATCCTGGCAGACGCCTTTACGTCCACGCAAGATTTCCTGGGGCTGGGCTCCGATACGGGTTGCGCCCGGTGTGTAAGCGCAGTCCGTAAAAATTCTGGTCATCAGCTCCTTGGCGCTATCGAAAATAGGGCGGCCGGGCTGAAAACTTTCCAATGCATAATTCCGAACAGAGTCGTCGGTATTTGCAAAGGGAGAAGAGTAGGCATACATGGAAGCTTCCAGAGTGTCGCTATCCGAGGGACACTTCAAAAGTTTTGCCACTTCTTCCCAGGCGGGGCTTTGGGCAGGAGGTTCTTCAGCCTTAACTTCCACGACAGCAGTAGTCTTGAATCTGAAATGTTCGTGTTCCTGTTCAATGCTGAAGGCCAAAGCCCTGTTCCCGTAAATATCCAAGCGTTCCTGCCTTGCGGTGGGATTGGGCTCCACCTCGATGCGGTGGGAAATCCAGTTCTGGCGAGGTACCGCGCGGGGCAGCATATAGGCCAAATGATTACTATACAAAACAGGCAGTGTATAGTCGTAGACAGTTTCGTGATCGATCTGATAAATAGGCATCTTAAACTCCTTACACTTCTGTTGCCATGGCGTGAACAACGCCAGTTCTTGGTGCATGGTTTAAGTAGAGCCTACTGATCAATTCAGCCACATGTTCAATGGATGCGATCTTTTCGTCTACCAGTTTGGTCAATGTTTCTCGTTCACTTCCGTTTGCCTGAACAAGACTTTCGATGTTAGCTAAGCGCAGGTCTGCCTGCAATCTCATCAATTCCAGATCCAGCGGAGAGAAGGCGGCTTCGCCCTGGTTGTTGCCAGGCAGATGTTCCGTCTCTTCGCGGAGACGTGCAACCTGATAGGCAACGCTTCGCGGGTTGGACTCGTCGGAAAGGAGCAAGTCCAGAACCGGAGTGACCTGCAGGCGTCCGCCATAGCGACGATGGTACGTCATGAGGCCGTCACCGATTTCAAGCACAGCCTGCAGCAATCGCAGGTTCGTGATTTCGTCTGCAGGAGCGCGGCTCAAAAGACTCTTGATCAATTGCAACGTACGGATGGCGCTTTCGATCTGGCGACCCATTTCAAGGAATCGCCATTCGTGGCCGCGGGTCATGGAGTCTGCAGCAAGGCCTGCCACAGCCGTACTGTCGGAAAGTACGGACTTCAGGTAAGGCAACAAGGCTGCGGCGCCGTTTCCAGCAGGCATTTCCGCCACGCCGAATCCGTTCAAGGCCAGCCACAAGTCCTCGGAAATTCTATCACGGAGCTGTACTGCCAAGTCGCGGATTTCCGTGAGGGAACATTGCATGCCGTACTTGTTGTCCTTTCGCAAAATGAAGTAGCGCAAGGCGTTTTCCGGATCCTGAGAAAGCTTCGTCAGGGAGTCGTCGGAGATTCCCGCCTTCAGAATCCAAGGCAGTTCCGGCATTTCCATCCAGGATTCGTCGGAAAGGCGCACGGCGATACCGCGGGCGATTCGGGCCATCATGTTGGACGCAGACAAGTCGCGACCCAAGCGGAACAAGTTTTCTGCTGCGCGGCTAGGCAAATCGCCTCCAGCTCTCGACGGCATGACCACTTGATCCGCAGGGGCCAACAACGAGAAGTTTGCCACAGGTCTTTCGGAAAGGACCCAGATGTCCTTTTCTCCGACTTCCTTGTCGGCAGGTTCTGCGGCGGAAGTTGCAAGGCTTCCGTCTACCAGCTGGAACATGCCAAGGCCACCCGGCATTACAGAAGTTCCATGCATGGTGTTCACTGCAAAGATTCGCATGGAAGCCTTTGCGGTGACAAACTTTCCATCCTTGTAGGCGGGCACCGTAGAAACCTCCACGTAGCGCTCCGCGATCCAGGCTTCAGGATTTTCTTCCAGAGTCTGCAACAGGGCCAGCTGCGCTGTAGAAGTCATGGCGGCGTAAGCCTTGGGCGCTTCCTTGCGGACTTCGTTTCCGTTGGCGCCAACCTTCTCCGGGAAGGCCTTCTTGAAAATCCATTTTTCCGGCTCCCGCATCACCTCGTCACGGCGGGATTCGTCGCCGAGCCAGACCGTTTCCACATCGGGAATCAACAGCTCTTCGCCAAGCAAGGTGCGGCAAATTTCTGGCAGGTAGGGCGTGAACATGGGTGTTTCCAGAACGCCGGAACCCAAAAAGTTTGAAATGGCCACATTGCCGGCACGCACAGTACTGATAAGGCCCACGGCGCCTTCGCCGCTGTCGATGCGCAGTTCCAGCGGGTCGCACATGCGGTCTTCTACACGGCGGAAAATGGCGCCGATTTTCTTGAGGCCCATGAGGGTCTTCATGTACACTTGCAAATTGCGGACGGCAAGGTCATCATTTTCTACTAGAGGAATTCCCAGGTAGCGGGCAAGCAGTGCGTCCTCTGCACGACGGTGACTGTCAGGGCCGCTGGCCAGCATCACCACGCGACCTTCGCCACTTGCCGCCCGCGACGAACCCCGCGCGGCATCAGCTCCGATTTCAGCCTGCAATCCGTCCAAGCAGTCCAGCAACTTCTTGAAGAACCCTGCCAGGCGCTCCGTACGCATGCTGCGGAAAAGTTCCGGGAAGGCACGGCTTACTCCAATGCGGTTTTCCAACGCACGTCCCAAACCTTCGGGGACTTGCAGATGGTCTGCCATCACGCGGTAGGAACCATCTTCCAGCCGCACGATGTCCGAAGCGGAAAGATGCACATAGATGTCGCCTGCAGGTTTTACCTTCCAGGCCACTTGCAAAAATTCAGGGTTTGCATAAAGCAAAGCCGCCGGCAACTTGCCTTCTTTCCAAAGCTTCTGATCGCCGTAAATGTCGGCGGCCAATGCGTTGAAAAGTCGGGCGCGCTGGGCGATACCCTTTTCGATGATGGACCATTCGTCGGGGCGAATCACAAGGGGCAAGGGATCGGTTCCCTTGTGGTTGACGCCCACTGTCGACGAAAGGTCATTTTCTTCCAGCACGTTTCGGAGCCGCTTGCAGCGGTGCTCAAGTTCCTGCGAACTCATGCTAGTTATTTCTGTTTCCACACAGCTCATTTTCATTCCATTCGTTTTGCCGGATTTCGGACTAATCAACCAAAAGTCGCCCGAAAGTTCGGCCTTCCGACCATATAAATGCAAAAGCCGTGCCAAAGTCTGTGATGTTACGATGAAATTGAAAAAAACGCCTAGCCTAAACGCCCCAAGCTTGCTGAACAAATTGCTTTTAAGACATTTTCCGACAAATTTTTCGTTTTTGACGAACTGATAACTTTATCGTAAGATTTATGTAGATACAATTCTTGATTGTTTTACAATTTTTGTTTGTAAAGGGACGTGGGCCTTTGGTTTTTGTTATGGGAGTCCATCAACCCTTGAAACGGTGCGAAGTAGCCTTAAGAAAACACCGTTTTACTGTAAAAATCTAAAAATAATTATGTTAGTATGCGAAATACTACAAAAAATCTTGCTTTTGCAAATGAGTTTGATTATATTTGTAGCATGTCGAAAGATTTATCCATAATTGTGCAGTTAGGGGACGTTGCCGACCTGTTGGTAGGCTATCCTTTTCGCAGCACTTGCATTCCAGGGGGACAGGGGGTACTTACCTGTTTTTTAAAGGATGTGGATGCCGGCGGAGTCCTTAACGTGCTTGCCCTAAAGCGTGTGGAGGGCGTGTCTCCTAGCCCCTCTCATTTAGCAAGCGAAGGTGACATTGTTTTCCGATCCCGTGGAACAAGTTTCGTAGCTGCCGTCGTACCCGAAGTTCGCGAACACATTCTTGTTGCCGCACCCATGATCCTCATTCGCGTGAAGGACGGCGTTGTTTTGCCTGAATATCTTGTTTGGTGGATAAATGGAGCGCCAGGGGAGTCTTATTTCAAGGAACACGCCAAAGGCACGGGGATTCCCCTAATAAGCAAGGCCGTCCTTGAAAAGATGCCCTTAAAATTGCCAAGCATCGAAGATCAGCAAAAAATCATTGACTTGGTCAACTTGAATAAAAAAGAACAATTTCTAATGTCAGAAATTGCCATTCGAAAGAACTTAATTTTAGAACGAGAAATTTCAAACTATCTGGAGTCGCTATGACCGAAAACAACGTCAAAAAAATTCAGCAAGACGACATTAACGCCGCAGCATGGGCCGCTTGCGATACATTCCGCGGTGCGGTTGATCCGGCTCAGTACAAGGACTACATCCTGGTGATGCTGTTCCTCAAATATATGTCCGATGTTTGGCGCGACCATTACGAGGCTTACCGTAAACAATATGGCGACGACGAATCCAGAATTCGCCGCAAATTGGAACGCGAACGCTTTGTCTTGCCCTTGGTCCAGCTCACGAATGAAAAGGGCAATGTGATAGATGAATTCACCGCTGACTACTACAGCCTTTACGATAGACGAACCGCAGATAATATTGGCGACCTTATCAACATCGTTTTGGATAAAATCGAAACTCAGAACCGCCTGAAGTTGGAAGGCGTTTTCCGTAACATTGACTTCAATTCCGAACCGAACTTGGGCAGAACCAAGGACCGCAACCGTCGCTTAAAAACACTTCTTGAAGATTTCCATAAAGAAGAATTGAACATGTCGCCCAGTCGCGTTTCCGAAGACATTATCGGCAACACCTACATGTACCTATTGGAACGATTCGGTACGGAATCCGGCAAGAAGGCGGGAGAATTCTTCACACCGTTCGTTGTAACGGAACTCGTGGCAAAACTCGCCGACCCCAAGGAAGGTGACAAGATTTGCGACCCCACTTGTGGCGCAGGCGGATTGCTGCTCCAGGCATCCAAGCAAATTGGCGGAAACAATTTCGCATTATTCGGCCAGGAATCCAACGGAAGCACTTGGGCACTTTGCCGCATGAACATGTTCCTGCATAGCACCGACAGCGCCCGCATCGAATGGGGCGACACGCTGAACAACCCCATGCTCGTTGAAAAAGACAAGTTGATGAAATTCAACGCCGTGGTTGCAAATCCCCCGTTCTCGCTAGATAAATGGGGTGCCGAAAATGCAGAAAGCGACCCTTACAACAGATTCTTCCGCGGTATTCCGCCCAAGAGTAAGGGCGACTGGGCCTTTATCACCCACATGGTCGAAACGAGCCTCGTTGGCGAAGGTCGCGTTGTCGTGGTTGTTCCCCACGGAGTTCTTTTCCGTGGAGCATCCGAAGGCAAAATCCGCGAAGCCATGATTGAAGAAAACTTGCTGGATGCAGTTATCGGCCTGCCCGAAAATCTGTTCCCGACCACAAGTATTCCGGTGGCAATCCTTGTATTTGACCGCAGTCGTGAAAAGGGCGGCAAGAACGAAAAACGCAAGGACGTCCTGTTCATTGACGCAAGCCGTGAATTTGTGCAAGGCAAAAAGCAGAATTCCCTTTCCGAAGAGACCATCACAAAAATCGTAAATACCTACAAAAAGCGCAAGGCCATTGACAAGTACGCTCACCTGGCCACCCTCAAGGAAATCAAGGATAACGAATACAACTTGAACATCCCGCGCTATGTGGACACCTTCGAAGAAGAAGCCCCCATTGACATTGACGAGGTCCAGAAGGATATTGACCGCCTTGAAAAGGAACTGGCAGAAGTCCGCAAGCTGATGGCGCAAAAACTCAAGGAAATTAAGCGGTAGGGTCCCCATGAACTTTAAAGACCTAGAAAGACTGATTTCGCAAGATGAAACAAAATCCCTGGAATTGAAAAAATCTACTGGGGAGCTGAAGGAGGGAATGCGCTCGGCCTGTGCATTCCTGAACTCTGATGGTGGAATTCTTGTATTCGGTATTTCTCCGTCTTTAAAAATTATCGGGCAAATCGTGAATGAGTCCACCCGTCGTGACGTGGCTCAAATAATGTCAGGAATTGAACCTGCCGTTAATCCTGTCGTGGAATACATTGATATTCCTGGAAAACCAGGATTTCAGGCTATAGTTTTAAAGTTTAATCCGTGGGTGTATGGCACAAGACCATACACGTTTCAAGGCAAGCCCTATTATAGGGTAGAAAGCGTGACTAAGGTAATGCCTCGCGATTTGTTTGATGAAAGAATCATGCAGAATCGCCCGAGGAAATATGCCTGGGAAATGCAGCCCGCCGAAAACATCCGTATCGAAGATCTTGACGAAGGCCGAATCAGAGGCGCTGTCCGTGTCGGTGTGGAAGGAGGACGCATTTCAGAAATGTCCCTCCACGCATCTCTTGAAGAAATCTTGGAGAAATGGGAACTGCTCGAAAATGGCGTTTTGAACAACGCTGCAGCCGTGCTGTTCTCTAAAAAGAAAACCCGAGATTTCGAACTGAGAATGGCGCGCTTTCGCGGAACAGACAAGCTCCATTTCATAGACAATCAACGGGTACACGGGAATTTTTACGAACTGATGGATGCAGGGATGGCTTTTTTCTTTAAGCATCTATCTCTTAGCGGCGAAATTACAGGCTGGTACAGAGAAGAACATTTGGATATTCCAGTAGCGGCATTGCGCGAAGCCTTGATCAACGCCATTTGCCATCGCGACTACGAAAAATACCAATGCTCCATCGGCATCGCCATTTACGACGATCGTATCGAAATAGAAAGCCCGGGACTACTCCCGAGGGAATTGACTCCAGAAAGCATAAAATTGCCGCACAGGTCCTACCCAAGAAACATCACCTTGGCGTCTGTATTGTACAGCACCATGGTTTTGGAAAACTGGGGTTCTGGAGTAAAGCGCATCATGGACGCCTGCAAGGCCGAAGGCGCCGAAGAACCTAGCTGGTTCGAAGAAACTGGATTTGTGGTAGTTTCATTCCCGTTCAACAAGCTAAACGGCGTTGAAATCAAGAAAAATCGTGGTAATTCCCAGAACGAGCCTCAAAATGAGCCCCAAAACGAGCCTCAAAATGAGCCCCAAAAACGAAAGCTCAACATAGAAGATATAGTAAAGTCCAACAATACTATTTCTATCAATGAAATTGCCTTGAGTGTAGGAGTAAGCCGTATAACGGTAAAAAGAGATTTGAAAGCCCTTGGCATTAAGTGGGAAGGCCCTTCAAAAACTGGACATTGGGTTAAAAAAGAGAAAGAAGGGCGAGAAGGAGAATACTATGACACCAAGAAAATCTAACAATCCGCAAATAACTATCCATAGTTGGCTAAGAAGTCGCGACATTGTGGAATTTTTGGGCCTACGGGAGAGCCTTCATAACCCTGATTTTAAACGTAGCAAATTCGATACGTTTAAAAAAGATGCGGGTAGTTTTATAAAACAAGGCTTGCCTCAATCGGATCGTCTTGAAAAATTGCGCGAAACCGCAGAAAGTCAATTAAGAACCTTGCTTACCCTTAATTTGCAGAATCCTATTTTGGCGAATGGTGGCGAAAATGGCAAATAGCAATGAACATATTGAAAACTATCTAAAGGAATATCTTCAGATTGATAGGCCTAGCTATGCCGTACTTATCAAAGGGGCATGGGGGTCCGGGAAAACATATTTTGTAAAAGACTTCATTGCAAATAATCTTGGCAAAAAAAACAATAGTACGCTAAAACCTGTTTATGTAAGTTTATTTGGAGTAAAATCTAAAGATGATATTGACGAACGAATTTACGAGGCAGTACACAATATTTTTGGGAAACCCATTTCTAAATTGGCATTTAGCGTCGCAAAGACAGCAGCGCTAGTCGGTGCTAATGTTTTAGGAGGTCCTGCTGGACAAGGAGCTGCTTCTGGAGCAATGAAGGAAGCCGAAAAAATTGGAAAGCAGTTGCGTAAAGTAAACGACAATTTCGTTTTGTTTTTTGACGATTGTGAAAGGGCTGCAACAAATCTGATTGAACTATTGAGTTTTATAAACCCGTTTGTTGAGGACGATGGTCTTCATTGCGTTATTGTTGCTGATGAAAATGTTTGGAATGAGCAATTTAAAGAAAAAAATATCAAACAGAAGAATATTTACGAGATTGCTAATTCTACACAAGAACAAAATCAAACGCGCCAACTAAGATACCAAATAGATGAAATTGAAGAAAAAAGTCGGACACAAAGCTTAAGATTTGTAAAAGAAAAAGTTATTGGCAGAGAGTTTCTTATAAAAACAAATGTCGAGGATGTTCTAAATCAGTGGCTCAATACTTCTGACAAGTCTTTGGGATTTTCGGATCGGACAAAAAAACTTTTAAAAGATAATCTCGACATCCTATTACGCGTAGTCTCTATTGCCAATGTTTCCAATTACAGGGCTATTCGCTACTCATTAATGGATTTTGATTTGTTTATCGGAGGACGAATAAAGCAAAAAAAGATTCCAGAATATCTCTTAAAGAATAACGAATTTAACTCTCTGTTTATTGCAGACTTCTTTAGCATACACTATGCATTTTATCTAGGTAATCTAACTGAAGGAGAAATTGGTGTTGAGACTCCCGATGGTGAGCGTATAAAAGCATATATGCACCACTCCTATGAAATTCCATCAACAGCATGGGAACGACACGCTGAATTTTATTCTTCCATTGAAAGACTTTCTGCAAATACAGGAGACTATGGGAAAAAATGGTTTGATGTATGGAAATCCTGGATAAAGGACGGCCAATACGATGTTGAATATGTTCGTAGATTGATAAAGGAGTCCATTTGGTTTGACAAAAAACTATCTTCTACCTACCAAAAAATATATAGATGGCCATTCTTACCATCATCAGAAGGTACTGAAGCGATTGAAGCGTTTTATGCGGCGTTAAAAGACGAAGCTCTTTTAAACACCAATGAAATTTTCTCATTATTCTACCATCTTTATTGGTATGCAAAAAAAGGTGCTTTAAAACAGTCTGGTGACGAATTTATCAAAGAGATGGAATCCTATGTACAGCGGGTGAAGGCAAAAAACAAACTGATTTATGAAGAACTGGATTCTAAAGATTACATTTTGCAGTATCACTCTATTTATAAAGAATATGAAGATAAAAACGAAGCGTTCCGAAATTTTTTGGAAAATATGCAACAACAGGCAAAAGAAAAACAAAGAGAGAAATCTAAGAATGATTTTTTCGTGTGTTTAGAAAGTGGAAATGTTAAGAAAATTGTAAAAGCATGTTCTTTGATTTCAAAATGCAATGGGTGTGATGAACTTTTTGTTCTTTCTGATATTGATATAAATCGATTTGTTGATGTTTTTCTTTCTTACGATCCGGACTCTCAAAATCGAATAAGAACAGCCCTAGTTGAACGATATGATTGTGGACGTGTAAAAAAGGAAGATGAATTGGCTTTTTTGAAATCACTACGATGCTGTGTCCAAGAAAAATTTAACGAGCCCATCAAAGACGGAGCACTATCAAAAACCACGAGCCAATTTGGATTACATTATTTTCAAATGACCTTGAATAAGATTTTGGGAAATCGAGAAAAATGAGTATGAAAGAATTTGAAAAAGGGATTGAGAAAATCCTAAAGAGGGCCTTCAAATGAATTTGCCTAATGGATGGAAAAAAGTGAAGTTGGGAGATGTTTGTTCTTTATTGTCAGGTCAAGACTTTGCACCAGAATTATACAGCGATGAAACATTGGGAACCCCTTATATTACAGGGGCGAGTAATTTCGCCAACAATCATATTGTTTTAAATAGATGGACCAATTGTCCTAGGTGTATTGCTCACAGAGGTGAAATACTTTTAGTATGCAAAGGGTCCGGTTTTGGAACTTTGGCTATTGCAGATTTTGAATCAGCTCACATCGCCCGTCAAATTATGGCCTTGCAAAATTTGAAAGGCGTAGATAGGGACTTTTTGTTTAATGTAATTGCAACAAACTTTTTGAATATAAAACAAAAAGGATGTGGACTAATTCCTGGCATTGATCGGAAAACTGTATTGAATATTTCCTTTGCGTTACCTCCTCTTGCGGAACAGAAGAAAATTGCCGAGACTCTTTCTGTTTGGGATTCTGCCATTGAAAAAATGGAGAAGTTGGTGGTGCTTCAAAATAAAAGATTTCAACAAATGTTAAAGGAACATATTGTTGAAAAAATTGATGATGGAGCATGGGATACTTGCCGCGTAGGCGACCTTTTTGATGCCGTAACAAGAAAAAATAAAGAAAATTGTAAAAATGTACTGACATCTTCTGCGCAGCTAGGTTTGGTAAATCAGCAAGAGTATTACAAAAAAAGTGTTTCTGCTTTAGATGTTACAGGTTATTATTTCGCGGATTCTCATCGTCAAGTAAATCCGATCTAGGCTGAAAACAAAAAAAATCCCTAGAAAGTGAATTCTAGGGATGGTTAGGTTTCTAACTTGCGTTTTCGACCAAGAAAAGGACAAGCGATGAGACTTAACCGAGA
>NZ_QGDU01000038.1 GCF_003149045.1 Fibrobacter sp. UWR4
TGTAGATGTAAAGATAGCCTACGAATGGGAATCGGAATCGAGAGAATCATCTAGCAAGGCTGCCTAAATGCTTCCACACATGTTGATGATGCCTCAAAAAAGAAGAGTGGAATATCCCTAGAAATTATCTTGAAATTTTAGGCACGTGCGATTCAGACAGCCTATACAAAACCAAGTATTATTCAACGACACTATACGTCTGCAAAGATTCAGGATGGGTAATAGCATCTCATAACGAGAAAAAATTTGGTATATGCACACCAACGCGAGAAGGAACCGTCGAAGACGGAAATTACATTTGCAAAAGCGGCACCTGGACATCGGCTAGCAAAGAAGAAGTTCTTGGTGAATGCAATCAGGAAAGAGACAATGAATTAGTGAAGTATAGTGTTTTCCATTACATCTGTAAAAAGAGTAAATGGGTATTTGCTTCGGATTACGAGATTGAGTACGGAGCTTGCACAGCCGAGAGAGACGGCGAAAAACAGGACTCTGTAATTTGTAAAAACTCCACATGGCGCTTGATGACTGGTTACGAATACTATGGTGCCTGCAATAGTACATTGCAAGGAACAATGTTTGGAAAATATGTCTGTGACAATAAAAACTGGAGAACCTTATCGTCTGATGAAATTAAGCTTGGAGAAGCTTGTATTAATGAGATCCAAAACAAAGTTGTTAAGTACTCAGAAAAAACGTATTATAGGTGCTACAACAAGAAGTGGTATACGTCCACCTATTTGGATTACGAATATGGAATTTGTACTGCAGACGACTCTGATAAGAACGCAGTTTACAACGACACCATCTATGCCTGTATACATAGTACATCTACAGGGATCAACGAATACTATTGGAAAAGCACCTATGTTAATGCTATACTAGGAACTTGCCTCGAAGAGAACTACGGTACTGTCAAGGAATATAAAAACGAAGAATACCTGTGCAAATACCTTTGGAGAAAAGATAAAAACCAATACGACAATCTATTCGGATTTTGCTCAAAAGACAAAATAGGAAACGTCGAAACCAATAACGACACCTTGTTCATTTGCACCGAAAATTTTGAATGGATTCGCGCAAGAAAAGATACCTTCCTTGGGGAATGCAGCAACAGTAATTCTGGAGACAAAAAGACTTTCTATGGTCAGGAATACATCTGCCGTGGTGATGGATGGGAGCCTGTTTTCGGAACATTGACGGACTCTAGAAACGGGCAATCCTATCGTACCGTCGTATTGAAGAACGCGGTCTGGATGGCAGAAAATCTAAACTACGAAACCGAAAACAGCTGGTGCTTCGAAGATGTTGCATCCAAGTGCAGTCAGCATGGTAGACTTTATACTTATGAAGCCGCATTGAAGGCGTGCCCCACAGGATGGCACCTTCCTGATGTTGAACATGACTATTATAACACCGTATATCAGAGCTACGTCTATACATCACCTACAGGCTGGCAGGGCGCAAGCGGAACAGGTTATTCGGACTTGTACATAGAAGGCTCTGGAATTAGGAAAGCCAGCGGAAACTTCATATACGAAAATAGACTTAGCGGATTCTGGTTTGCTGACGAGCTTAACAGTGACACTGCGTTCGTAAAGTGTGAAGTTGATCCGTCCTATTCTGTGAGAAGCGAATGCTACAATACGAATAGAGAACTTCCGACTGCTTCAAATTACTCATCATCCATCGCCCCGAAAAAAGACGCCTATCCGGTTCGTTGCGTAAAGGACTAGAGAACAGCCGATGCTGACCTGCGTCAGCATGACCTGAGGGGCGTCTGTCTGCAGGACGTTAGAGTGGTTTATGTTTCTGGAGTGCTCGTATATTTTTCGGAAGCACTTCCTTGTGCCACTTGGTCCATTCCTCGAAATAGATGTACAGCTTTTCCTGCTTGCGGAAATTACGGCCATGTACAATGCGGCGGCCGTTGGATTCTACAGGCGGAATGACGATGTGAAGGCATTCGTGGTAAACAACGCCTGCAATGGCGTACAGCGGACAGTTGGCGGCATCATAGCCTTTGCTGATACTAATCAGATGGAAGTCTTCACCAGTAATTGGATCCTTACGTACGGAATGGAAACTGAGACCGCCAACTCGATTACTCCAGGTAATCCTGCAGGTCAACTTGTTCTCGAAGTAGGTTTCGTTAATGGCCGCTAGAACTTCATCAAGATTATGATATTTACCCTGAGGGCAGATAGGCGGGACACGTCCCTTGCTGGAGATGGGCGCCTCCCCCATGTCCACCAGAGTCTGGTCTACCAGCGTCCAGAAGCGGCTCACCAGATCCTTGATAATGGCTTTGTTCTTGGCGGTCTTGCGGCGTATGGCGTGTTCAGCCCACTGGGCGGCAAGCTCGCGGGCCTGGGTAAACTCCGGAGCCTTCATATAGGCGGGGAGCATGACCTCGGGATGTCCAAAGAGGAATCCTGCCTTACAGCGGATACTTTTCTTCAGGAGCGGATTGTACTTGAACCGGACAACGCCTGTAGAGTCAAGGTTCGTTTCCTTGACGTCTTCCTTAGGTTCTTCTACCTTGGGCTGGGCGCCGAACAGATCCAGCTGTATCCCGAATAAACTCACTTAACAGCCTCGTTTGAACCGAGGGTACCTTCAAAGCTGTTTACGGCCAGCAGGCCACCGAAATAGCTTTCGGGCAAGTCCAGCAGGGCGTAATGTTCAGAGATCCCATAAACGGCGTCCTCGATATGGTCCGGCAGGTACACGATGTAGCTGTCGTTTTCGGGAGTACGGAGGTGTTCGGGAGTGCAGAACTTGGGATCCGTCTCGCTGAAATACATCCTGCAGGAAACTGGTCTTAGCTTGTAGACACCGCAGTCTCCCTTATAGTCGGAGAAGGGACAGGGCTTCCAATTCGCAAAATACTGATGGAGGGCGGCGTCTTCGGCCTGATCGTCAAAGTCGTCCTCAACGGATTTCACAATCTCTTGCGCCTGTTCATGGAGTTGCTTGTTCTTTTCGTAAAGACTTTCGAACAAAGTAGAGCGCACCTGGCAGGCTTCCATAATGGAAAGGAGATCGTCCCGCTTACGAAGTTCGTTGTACAGGAACACCAGCTCGAAGGGTTCCACGGACATGGGGTAATGGTGGCAGCAGTTGCCGCAGGCGGGCCTACACTGGATAGGACGAGGCTGCTGTGGCAGAATGGCGTTCAAGTACCCTTCAAAAGCGTCGTGATATTCCTGGGTAAACGCAAGAATGTTCGGCAATTCCGAGGCAAGATTGTCGGGACCGATGGCGGATTCGCGTCCTAAGGAGTCCGCCAGCTGATCCAGGCGGTCCCTTTCCTTGCGCAAAAGTGCGGCAAGACGCATCTCCGCAATGCGGTATGCCTTGGTGGGAAAATACTCTTTGTAGGAATCCATGGCCCAAATATACCTTTTTTTGAAAAAATTGCCATTACGAGCCAAAATCGCCCGAAAGTAAAGAAAAAAATGCAAAACTTACATTGAAAAAAGGGTGTTTTTATTTTTTTTGTAAGAAAAATGTTATCTTTTGCGGTAAATTTGGAATTCTAAAATGAAAAAGAAATTTCACACGAAATTAGTCCTTTCCGCAGTATTTGCGACTGCACTAAGCTTTGTCGGCTGTAACATTTTCAACCCGACTGAAGATGTCCGTATTAAGTCCGACGACGCTGCCGCCCTCACCTACGAAGGTTACCTGCATTTCCAGAAAAACGAGTATACCGAAGCTCGTGATTATTTTGACAGGGCAATTGCCGCGGACTCTGCCTACTCCGAAGCCTGGTACGGCCGTGCCAAGTGCGTCCTGAACCAGCAGCCTGGCCTGAATCTATTCCAGCTTATCTCCTATGCTAAGATTGAGGAAGGCCAGAATGCCGCAAGTAAGTTCATGACCATGCCTGATGAGGACGTGCAGAACATTTCCAGTGGCATCGACTCCGTACTTTACTATCTGGATCCGTTCATTGAACGAGATTCTACTGGCCGTACGGACAAGAGAATTTCCTTCAGTAACTTTGCAAATAGCTATGCGATTCTTCAGATGACCAAGGTCGCTCTTACCGTCCGTAAGGCAAGCCTGAATCTCCAGAGCCTGTTTGCAACGGACCCCAATACAGGGTCTATCGCCATTAACTGGTCCGAACTTACTCCTAGTGCCTTGGGCGAATCGACTAAGGAGACCTTCTCTGCACTGGCGGCAACAGCCCAGACCTTGAAGACCAATCCGGAAGCTACCAACGCTATTATTCGTGAATATGTCCCTGGTTCTGAACTTTTGACAGATACTGCACTGATCCTTGCTACCGACGTGATGGCAGACCAGATCATCTCTATTGCTGAAGTGGTGAACAATTCCGAAATCGACCGTGCCGACGTATTCCTGCTGGTGGGAAACCACATGGATGACGACGGAGACGGTTGCGTTGACGAAGAAGTATTCGATGGCGAAGATAACGACGGAGACGGCGAAGTGGATGAAGACTTGCGAGCAAACAACACCACTACCCGCGAATTCGATGTCCGTATCCATAGCCCCATCCAGGTCATGAAGGTGACCTCCCCCGAAGACTACCAGCTTGTGGACATCGACGGTGACGGCCTGATGGGCGAAGTGGACGAGAAGGAATACAAGTTCATCATTGAAAAGTCCAACGATCGCAAGGACGTGGGTGACCATCGATTCCGTTTTGCCGCTAACTTTGGCTGGTACGGCTCTACCATCGAAGAAAGAATTGCAAACAAGGAACTTGTCCGTCACGATACGGATATCAACAATATCAAGTACGATCTGGACTGGCGCAAGAACTATGTTGGTGGCTGCTGGGCAAACTACGACCAGGCAAGATTCCTGAAGTGGTTTGAAGGGAGGAAGTAATCGTGAAACGTTTATTTGCAGTACTCGCAATTGCAGGCCTTGCAACTCTTTCCTTTGCAGCAAAGGCTCCTACCCATCATTCTCTCCGTGCAGAATCCATGGGTAACGCCCATGTGGCCGTGGTGGACGACAAGGAAGCCATTTATTACAACTACGCAGGTCTTTCCCAGATCAACCGCCTGGGTAACTTCAATGAGCGTCCGGAACAGGGCTACTATCCTCGCAACCTTATCGGTGACATGAGATTGAACCTGGGTGGTGCAGGTCCTTTTGAAAAGTACTTCTCCACCTATAACGACGTCAAGAAATTGCAGGCTCTTTACCAGCGTGCCCATGATATGGCGGAGCTTTTAGGCGTCGGCAGTACCAACATTCTGATGGACTCCCTGAGCGCCCATCCGGAACTGATCAACACCTTGAACTCCTACGACCACAAGACTTTGGACATGAAGATCAAGATGGATGCCGAAATGGCCTTCCATGGTTTCGGTGCATCAATCTGGGTAGACGGTAGCATCGCTCCTTACCTGGACGGTGGCTTGATTCTCCCCTACATGGCTATTGATACCTTCTATGTGGACGCAGTGGCTCAGGCTGGTGTTGCTTACAGCTTTACGGATGACTTCTCCGTAGGTATCGGCGGTAAGATCGCCAAGCGCCAGAAGGTAGACATGATGACCATGGATGTGCTGAACTACAGCTCCCTCCAGGATACTCTTGAAGACCGCTATCACGACGCAACCGACAAGTTGTTCGACTTCAAGTCTATTTCCGTAGGTATGGATATTGGTATCCTTTACCAGCTGACCCGCGAATTCCGTCTAGGCATGTCCCTCCGTGACGTCTACTTCAAGGAACTGGCTGGGGATCGTATCCGTCCGAACCTTACTGCCGGCTTTAACTACAGCCCCCGATTCTTTAACAAGAATACTGGTTATGGACGCAAGCTGAACTTTGCCTGTGATTTTGAGAATGCCCTGTCCGGTGATAGAAACTACAAGCCCCTCTCCCACTTGAATTTCGGTATGGAAGTGGAACAGAACATCCTTGCATGGCCGGGCTACAACAACGAAATCCGTGCTCTTGCATTGCGAATCGCCGGTGGTTTCAGAGGTGGCTACCCCACTGCAGGTATCGGCCTGGAAGTGCTCCGCTTCTTTACCTTCGAACTTGCTACCTGGGCTGAAGAAATGGGTTATTACACCGGTCAGGATGAACAGCGCGTGTACATGGCTCAAATTAGTCTCGGTTTCTAAAAATTTATATATATTCAAAACAGAGTTTTTTAGCATTAGGAGGTTAACATGAAAAAATTTCTGATCCCATCCGTACTCGCTTTTGGCCTTATGGCATGTTCCGAAAGCACGGAATCTGTTGTTGCGCACGACGTGGTTGTACCCTACAAGGTGGGGGATAACGTAAGCCTTTGGCAGCATCTGAACGAGGATGGCGTTGCCGAATACTTTGAAGAAGAGGGCATTATGCCTTCTGAATTGGCAACACCCAATAAGGAAGTCAAGTGCGAAAACGCCTTGCGTATGGACGGAAACACCGTTTATTTCGACGAGATGGAAGGCATTTACCAGGAAGGAACCCTGGTGGATGGTGTCTGCGGTAATGCAGTTTCCCTGAAGTCCGGCGAAGTGGCCCCCTTGTCCATCAACATGATTCTCCCCATGGAAAAGGGTACCGTAGAATTCTGGTTCAAGCCCAATAGCGATTTCTACGACAAGGACGCCCGTACCCTGCTGGGTAATGACGAAGCCCGCGTCCATTTCTTTGTCCAGGACAACAAGATTATCTTCCAGAAGAATCACGCCGACAAGCATTTCTATGTGACGGGTGATCTGAATCTGAATGACGGCTGGAATAAGATTGCCGGTCAGTGGGACGGCACCTACATGAGCATCTGGGTAAATGACCAGATGGTTGGCAAGGTTGCCCATACCTTGGGTTATGAACCTTCCTCTCGTGGCTATACCTACGGTAACCTCATTGTTATTGGTTACAAGAGCCGCTGCTGCATGGAAGGTCCGGGCCAGTACAGCTCCATGACCACCAGCGGTGCTTACGACCAGGTTCGTATTTCCAATATCGCCCGCTATGAAATTTCTAGCGATCTTCCGGCTGACTCGACGGAAATCGAAAGCTCCTCCAGCGAAGCTGAAATTGTGGAAGATTCCGTCAACGTGAATTCCAGCGACAGCCGCAGCTACCTGCTGTACGAAGATTTCGATAAGGATTCCGTGTACAAGGTCCAGCTGACTCAGGGCGTTTCCGGCAACGCAGGCTCCTTCGGCAATGGCGACATGATGGTCCTGGACGCATTGGACGAGTCCATTCCCCAGGGAACTTTCCAGTTCTATTTCAAGCCCAGCGAAAAATTCAAGGAAATGCGCAATGCTGCCCTGGTAGGTTCCGACGAAGGCCGACTGACGATTCAGAAGTCCGGCAACCAGTACTACTTCTTCAAGAATCTTCCGGATAACAAGATTTACGTGAATGGTTCTGCAGAATTGAAGGATGGCTGGAACAAGTTTGCCGGTCAGTGGGATGGCAAGTCCATTTCCCTGTACATTAACGACAGTCTAATTGCAACCAAGGAAACCGATACCGCTTACGAACCGTCTACAAGGAATCTTTCTTCCGCACCTTATGGAAACGCAATTCTTGTGGGGTACAAGGACTATTGCTGCACCACCGGTGACGATGTTTACGCTTCCGGGGAATTCGACGAAATTATCGTTACTGAAGATCTGCTGTATTAAGCCGAATCAAAATCAATCTTTCTGATTTATAAAAATCGTCTGGTTTCGCTAGACGATTTTTTTTGACGTTTTCACAAAGACTGCACAAAAGTGTAAGTTTCGTCTTGACAGGGACTGATTTAAAGTATATATTTGTGCAGTAAACAAAAGTGCACAAGGTTTTAGGCTATGATCGAGAGAATTCGCGGTATTTTGCTTGAAAAGTCCCCCACCTTTATCGTTGTAGATGTGGCGGGAGTTGGCTATGGCATCAATATTTCGGCATATACCGCAGGCAAACTGCCCGAAGTTGGCGATGGAAATACCGAGGTTACGATCCACACGAATTTAGTGGTTCGTGAGGATTCCATGACGCTTTTCGGCTTTGCCGACAAGACGGAAAAGGATTCCTTCCTCATGCTTCTGGATGTGAATGGTGTTGGCCCGAAAATGGCACAGCGTATCCTGAGTGGAGTCTCCCCCGCCGATCTCTTGAACATGATTGCCAGCGACAACAAGTCCGCCCTGAGTAAAATTAAGGGTTTGGGCAAAAAGACCTGCGAACAGATGGTCCTTACCTTAAAGGACAAGGCGGGAACAATGTTGCAGGGCCTGGGGAATCTTGAAGGAAGCGGAGTCACCAGCATGGGTGCCCTCACGGGAGCCAAGCTGGAAGCCGTTCTTGCACTCCATACCCTTGGCGTAAAGGATCCTGCAGCAGAAAAGGCCGTGGTCAAGGCAGTAGAAGTTCTTGGGGACGCCGCTGATGCAGCAACACTCATTCCCGAAGCCCTAAAATACCTTTAACAACCCGCAATTAGAGATTAGAGACTGGAGATTAGAGACTAGAAACTAGGGATGTCGAGAATACTCCATATGAAAATTTAAAGACGAACCCATCCAGAAATCGCAAACGCATGCATCCCGCTGTCCTAACCCCTAGACCCTAGCCCCTAAAACCCCCTAGCCCCTATACCCTAGCCCCTAATATGGAAGATCAGCGTATTATTTCCCCAGAATGTCGTCTTGGTGACGAAAGCGATGTGGAACGCTCCCTTCGTCCCCCTTCACTAAGTGAATTTACCGGACAGAAAAGTATCAAGGAAAGTCTTTCCATTGCGATCGAAGCGGCAAAACACCGCGGCGACTCGCTGGACCATTGCCTGTTTTGCGGCCCTCCCGGCTTGGGAAAGACGACATTGGCAGGGATTATCGCCCGAGAGATGGGTGTCAATATCCATATTACCAGCGGGCCTGTCCTGGAAAAGGCAAGCGACCTGGCGGGACTTTTAACCAGCCTGCAGGAAAATGATGTCTTGTTTATCGATGAAATTCACCGCCTGAGCCGTGTGGTGGAAGAATATCTCTACCCCGCCATGGAAGACTTTAGACTGGACATCATGCTGGATTCCGGCCCCACCGCCCGAAGCGTGAACCTCCCCCTGAAACATTTTACCCTAGTGGGGGCGACAACCCGAAGTGGCATGCTGACGGGGCCTCTCCGAGACCGTTTTGGACTGCATTATCGCCTGGAACTGTACGACGAAGAAGACCTGATGAAAATCATCATGCGTAGTGCGGATATCCTGAATGTGAAAATCGAGGAAGATGCGGCCCGACTGCTGGGCGGTCGTTGCCGTGGTACGCCCCGAATCGCAAACCGTGTATTAAGGCGTTGTCGTGACGTGGCGCAGGTCCGCGGGAATGGCGTCATCGACCAGATGTCTGCGGGAAAGACCCTCGACATGCTGGGCATCGATAGCGAAGGCCTGGACAATATGGACCGGAAGATTCTTGCCCTTATTATCGATAAGTTTGGCGGCGGACCTGTTGGACTTGGAACCATCGGGGCGGCTATTGGCGAGGAGGCGGACACGCTGGAAGAAGTCTACGAGCCTTACCTGATCCAGAAGGGATTGCTCTCCAGGACACCCCGCGGGAGAATGGTTACCACCCTAGCCTACAAGATGTTGCACAAGACTCCCCCAACCCGAGGGTTTGCAGCAGAAAGTACCCAAGAAGAATTAGCATTATAAGATGCAAAGGGCGGGGCTGTCCCCCGCCCTCTGGACACCCACCCCAGCTAGTTATTCATCAATCGAAATGAATAATGAAGGTATTCATAACTAGCATTATGTCAGGATTGGCGGGGCTGTTGGTTTTACACACACACCGCATTGCGGGCACCGTCCAATTCGGGCGGTGTTTTTTTTGCGTCGTAAAATAAAGCGGGTTTATTACTTAAATTCGGGAGCGATGGTCATCACCAGGTTCAAGCCATGGAGACCATGGAAACCGAACTGGAGGCGGAACAGGTACATGTTGGGCTGACGCACGCGAATGCCAAAGCCCCAGGAGTTGTAGAATTTGTCGAAAGACCAGTCCGTAATTGTCGGGGAAACCATAGCATATTCGTTAAAGATGACGCCATCCACAAAGCGGTCCACAGGCCAGCGATATTCACAGCTTAGGCTCATCATGTGGTGTGAAGACCAGGCGTTTCCGTAACCGCGGAGAGGAGTCCTTGCATTGAGAGTGGGGAACGCGTTGTAGGGAGCGCCACCTTCTTCCATTTCCCAGATATTTAACAGGCGGTACTGAATGGCGATAACGCGACGTTCCAGGAGGGTGTTCCTCACGTTTTCGGGTCGCCAGATTCTCATGGCCTCATCCCAGCTGAAGTCCGTATAGAAACGTCGGGTTGTGCGGGCTTCCTTGGCAGAAAGGATGTACTGCTTTCCGGTTGATCCCAGGTAAAAATAATGCTGGTAAAGGAATTCCGTCTTGATGAAGTCATGATTCATGCCCCCATCCTTCAGGGTTTTCCCTTCGCCTTTGGGAGGTTTCAATCCCAGGTCCTCATAATCAATTCCGTCGTATTCGGGAACAAAATTGTAGGACCCGATCAGACCAATTCTGAAACCTTTTGAAGGTGCGTAGGGATAGTCCAGATTGTCGTAGAACAGCGAAATTCCTAAGGGGAACTGCATTCCCTTCTGGTAAAGTCCCCTATCCTGAATGGGATACTTGTCGCTAATCAGGATGGAATCCTGTCCATCAGGGAGGCTTGCGTCATTAAATCGCACTGTTCCCCAGAATTCAATGTTCCAGTTCATGGATTCAGAAATGGGGCGTCCCAATCTAAAGGTCATCCACACGCTGGAATCCGGCTGGGTAAAGCGTTCCTTGGTTTCCGGGAGGATAAAACTTGCGTCGCGGTCCTTAAGCATGTTCAGGCGATAGCCGCCAAAGAACTTGGAGCCAAACAGGGAATGCTTGGTATATCTCATGGCAAGTGAAATGTCCCCGTTAGCATAATAGGCGAACTGGGTCACCAGATAATCCTGGTCCAGGAGAATTCCGCGATGTCTATAGTTGGCGCCGATCAAAGTTGTAGATCCCGGCTTCAAGTTGAAGCTAGGATAGACCATGATGTTCTTCTTTTCGCCGTAAGTAATAAGATCCACGCCCTTCTCCAGGACTCCATTTTTCACGGTGTAGTGGATGGGAGCGGAGATCGGATAGATTAGCCCGTTCAACGCCGGCTGAATGATATGGTTGAATGCCCAGAGGTAGAAAGGTTCGGATGTTTTTACCTCGACGGAATCCCCGGACGGTGACGCATCGGATGTTTCGGAAGCATAAGCCTGTACTGCAGCGAGAAGCAGCAGCAAAATAGCCATATAGGGCCGAAGGACTTTTGAACCGAAACACATACACCTCCAATATAATTATATTGTGGCTATGTATTCCGCTATTGCAAAAATTATACGAGGTTTGGCCGCCTACCCCAGGGCTGTCGCCCTCTTCCTCCTTGCATTGGCGATTCTCTCCATTTATCCCGTAAGGCACCTGCGCTGGGATTTGCAGCTCCAGGACGCCTTTAACGGAAACGACTTCCAGATGGATTACGAATCCATCGAGGACGCCTTTGGTGGCCTGGGCAGCCTGACGGTGGTTTTCCAGTCCGGCGACAGCCTGAAAAACTATCTGCAGGCGGAAAAGTTCGCCCAGGTATTCCAGAAGGACACGCTGGTCAACTTTATCGAATATGCGGCGGACGTACAGTTCTACGAAAAGAATAAGCTGCTCTACGCCAGCGAGGACGACCTTTCCAAGGTTCTGACGCACATTGAATCGTTCCGTGAGAAAGAGAACCTGAAGCACAATCCGTTCTACGTGGAGCTGGAAGAACCGGCGGACACCCCGCAGGTCCAGCAGGTCGCCGGCGGCTTTATCCGTCAGGTGGAGGAAAAATACTTCCGCAACCTGCAGCAAAGTTTCTCCAATCCCGACGGAACGGTCCGCGTCATTGACATCTACCCCACACAGTCCCTGTCCGACCTGCAGGCCAACCGAGTGCTGTACCATAGGGTGCTTGCCTACATGAAGGAAAACGTGGTTCCTGCGGGAATCCAGGTGTACTATGGAGGAAAGGTCTATCAGTCAGTCCTGACGGGGCGAACCTTGCTGCCCGAGGCCAAATTTGCAGGCGGCATGGCAGTCCTCTTCTTCCTGCTGCTTCTTGGAATTCATTTCTACAAGCAGCCCCAGCTGATTCCCATTTCGGCCATCCCAATGGCTCTGCCCCTGCTGTTCATGCTGTCTGCGGCCTATTTCCTGTACGGAAGAGTTTCACTCTTTACCATGGTCCTGATGCTACTGCTGCCAGGGCATGCCTGCCAGATTCTGGTCCATATCCATACCCGCTACTACCACGAAAGACTGCAGAAACTAAGTCCCGCCCTCTGTCTCGAAAGCGCCCTTTTGGGAGTAGGACCTGCGGTAGCGTCTTCCAGCCTGATCATGGCAGGGCTGTTCCTTTCCCTGAATCTGGTTCCCCTTCCGGGACTTCGTGAATTCGCGAACCTGGGTGCTATCGGAGCCATCCTCAACTTGTTTATCTGTCCTGTGCTGGCTACAGCTACCCTCAAGTACATGCAGCGGAACAAGTCCTTCAACGTGGGTTCACACATCCACAGGCCCTTCAACATCCCCCTGATTCCAAGCAAGATCAACTGGATCATCATTTTTGCAATCAGTGCAGTAAGCCTAGTGGGACTTGTCTATGGAGGTTTCAACCTGAATTTCCTTTACGATTTCAGGCAGACCGAATTTAAGCACCATCAGACTACGGTGGATTCCCTGATCAGCACCACAGGTTTCTCCACCTACGATCCCATCATTATCATGATGCCGGACTCCTCCTACAACAATAAGCTGATGCAGGATTTCAACCACCTGCAGGAACGTGGCCGCATTCCGGACTTGGGACGTATCTACACCCAGTACCAGTTCCTGCCCAAGGAATCCCAAAGCAAGAAGAACCAGATCGACTATCTCAAGCACCAGGTGTCGCCTGAAGTTCTTGGCCAGCTGGGAGTAGAAGATAGCACCGCTATCGTCAACATGCTGAGCAGTTATGAAACTGACTTCAGGGAATTTGAACTTTCCCAGAATATTACCCGCAAGTTCTCCGACAAGCATGGAAATTCCGGCGTATTCGCCTTTATCGTCCCCACCAAGGATCCCAATAACGGTCTGGCCTGCCGCCACATCTACAGGCAGCTTCAGCAGCTGGAAGATGTTCAGGACAAGAAGTTCAAGATTTGCGGGACACCAGTGCTTCGCGCCTTGGTGCTGGATACCATCCTATCCAACGTGGGAAAAAGCATTGTCCTTGGGTCCATTATCCTGTGGTTGCTGCTGCTGCTTTTCATCAACAACCTGAACCGAGCCATCTTTATCATGCTGCCCTCCATGTTTGCCTTAAGTTGGCTGACGGTTATTCTCTACGGCATGAACTTCCACATTTCAGTCTATAGCGCCCTGTCGTTCGTGCTCGTCATCGGAGCCAGCGTGGATGGATCCCTCCAGCTCTGGTCCTCCTATTTCGAGAAGCCTACGGGAACCACTGCCGTGATGGTCCTCCAGACAAAGCTTTCTTCTGTTCTTGTCGGGCAGATTGCAGCAATTCTAGGCCCTGTAGCCATGATTTTCTCTTCCCATCCTGGAATCCGCAATATGGGACAAGTAACCCTTATTGGTCTTGTCTGCATCATTGTAGCCCAGCTTACGATTTACCCTCTCATTGCAGGAGCGCTGGACCAGCATCGACTCCGCAAAAAACAAAGGCTTGAACATGAAAGCACTCTCCAATAGAACTTTGAATATTGCAGCATCCCTTACCGTAGCCATCGACACCTTGGCAAAGCAGATGATCGCAGACGGCAAGGACGTGGTAAGCCTTGGCGCAGGTGAACCGGACTTCCCTACCCCGGAACCCATCCGTGCAGCCGCCTGCAAGGCCATTAACGACGGCAAGACCCGCTACACCGCTCCCGTAGGCATCATGGATGTACGCAAGGCTGTTGCAAAGAAGTTGAAGGACGAGAACGGCCTGGACTACAAGCCGGAACAGATTATCATGACCAGCGGTGCAAAGCACGCCGTGTTCAATTCCTTGGCAGCCCTCATCAATCCGGGCGACGAAGTGATCGTTCCCGCACCTTACTGGGTGACCTATCCGGAACTGGTGAAGTGGCTGGGAGGCACTCCCGTATTTGTGCAGGCCACCAAGGATGCGAAGTTCAAGATTACCGCAGAACAGCTCCGTGCAGCCATTACGGATAAGACCAAGGCCATCCTTCTGAACAATCCCTGCAACCCCACCGGCGCAGTCTACACCAAGGAGGAACTTGCTGAACTTGCAAAGGTAATCGTTGAAAAGGATATCTACTGCATTTCCGACGAAGTGTACGAATACTTCGTCTACGATACCGAATTCGTTTCTGCAGCGGCCTTCCCCGGCATGGCGGAACGTACTATCGTCATCAACGGTTTCTCCAAGTCCCATTGCATGACGGGCTGGCGAATCGGTTACGATGCCGCTCCCGCTGAAATCGCAAAGATTATCGGCAAGATCCAGGGACAGGCAACACACCACCCCAGCAACGTGGCCCAGTATGCAGCTCTTGGCGCGCTGGAAATGGACAAGTCCAACGTGGAAGCCATGCAGGCCGCATTCCTCAAGCGTCGCAATTACATGCTGAAGCGTACCGCAGAAATTCTCCCCGTGCCGGCACACGCACCGGAAGGAGCCTTCTACCTGTTCGCTCCTGTAGAAGCATTTTACGGCAAGAAAACGCCCGAAGGAAAAGTCATTTCCGGCTCCATCGAGCTTTGCGAATACCTGCTGCAGTCTCAGGGTCTGGCCATCGTTCCGGGGGCCGCCTTCGGTGACGACACCTGCGTTCGATTCTCCTACGCCGCAAGCGATGAAACTCTTGAAAAGGCCTGCGACCGCTTTATTGCCGGTCTGAAGGCGCTTGCTTAATTTCAAAGTCCAGAAGGTTCCGCACTCCATGCGTTCGTTCCAAATTGTCACTCCCGATGAGTCCAGGCCTTTTACCATAGGCCGCAAGTCGGACAACAGCCTGGTTCTGGATAACCTGATGGTATCCAGGTCTCACGCCGTGATGGAGTGTAAAGAGGGACGATGGACATTGCGGAACATTACCCAGAACAGCGTGACGCAGCTGAATGGCGAGGACGTACCCTTCAGCGAAAATCCGGAAGCACAAGGCAGTCCTGTGGAAGATGGAGACATTATCCTGATCGGGACGCAGCAGATCCGCGCCTCCTTCAAGGATAACCTCCTGACGCTGCTGTTGGTGAACTCCACCGCCAGTTCCGAGACGGGCCTGCCGGAAGGGGTTACCGCCCAGCTGGAAAGAGACGGAGCCTCCCTCCAGTTCAAGGAGAAATACATCTCCCCCGAGGGAAAGGGTATCAGCCAGAAGAAACTTGCGGAAGGCGAATCCATCCGGATGCCGGGATACGAAATTTCCTGCAGTGCAGGGAATGTATGCTGCAGGGAAATCCCTCTTGGATTTGATGTACACGCCCAGAATTTGGACGTCTACGCAGGTAAGAAGCGCTTGCTACAGGATGTGAACTTCACCCTTCCCGCTGGTGAAATTCTAGCCATCATCGGTCGTTCCGGACAGGGAAAGTCTACCCTCCTGAAATTACTCCAGGGCATTAACCGCAGTGGAGAAAACTCCAGAGTCTATATTGGCGGCCTGGATTACCGCAATACGGAAATCCGAAAGCGCATCGCATTCCTGGAACAGGATCCACAGCTCCGTATGGACTTGACCGTACGGGAGACGCTTCTGGACGGTGGCCGCGTGTCCATGAACAAGCTTGACTTCAAGCAGAACGTCCAGGGGCGACTGGAAAAGTTCTGCGAACTTTTCGGGCTTAGCCAACGTATGGATAATGGCGTAAGGACGCTAAGCGGCGGCGAACTTCGCCGCGTCGCCCTCGCCCGCGAACTTATGGGATCTCCTGGCCTCATTATCCTGGATGAGCCTCTCTCCGGTCTTGATCCGTACAATTCCCGCATTCTCTGTTCCCACCTGAAGCAGCTGGCGTTCCTGGGCCATACGGTGATTCTCACCACCCACAGCTACGAGGCGCTGAAGGTGGCTAGCAAGCTGTTGATCATCCATCAGGGGCATCAAGTGTTCTACGGCTCCTCCGCGGAGGCCTATGGCCATTTCCAGACGGAAGACGCCGAAGAGATCCTCTCCAGCCTTAAGGACGCAAAGTCCAGCAACGAGGACGAAACGACCCGGAACCAGACCGGAGCCGGCCTCGTACCCTACATCCCGTCCAGGAACCTTTACTTCCCGAAAACAAAGCTTGCTCCCGTTTTCCTTTACAAGGTGGCCCTGACCGCAAAGCAGTGGTTCAGGGATAAGGGAAAGTCCCTTGCAATCCTTTTCCAGCCTTTGATTATCGGGTTCCTTTTCTCCCAGATTTTCTCCAGCCTGTCGTCCCTCTGGATTGTCGCCTTTGCGGTCATCCTGTCCGCCAACTGGCTTGCACTTTCCTTGTCCATCCGTGAGATTGTGGCGGAAAGGGAAATCCTCCAGGGAGAATTCCGCAAGGGCGTGAAGGTGCTCCCTACCATTACCGCAAAAATGTTTTTGCCCGTAATTGCGGCATGGCTCCAGACGCTGATTGTCTTCGCCTTCGTGAACTTCAGGATTTCCGTCCATTGGCAGCCCATGATTCTGGTGGCGTTCCTCGCCATGGTTCTTCCCGCCGTATCCATTGGGCTTATGGTCAGCGCCTTCGCCAGGAATTCCGGCCAGGCGAACGCTCTTCTCCCCCTCCTGATAATTCCTCAGGTGGCATTGGCAGGTGCCCTTGTCCCTCTGGACCAGATGCTTCCTGTTGGCCGCGGGCTTTCCACCATTATCTGGTCCCGCTACAACCAGTCCAGCCTGCTGAATCTATTTTTGGAGCGGGAAGACCCCTTCATTAATACTGTCGCCGCCCTCGCCATCGCCATAGGTTGTTATATTGTGATGGCAATTAAACTCTATCGTTCCAAGAAAGCAAAATGATCGCACCGCAGAAACCTGAAATTTTTCCTCGTCCTTTTAATGAAAACTACGACCTGATCGGCACCCTGGGAAGGGGCGGCATGGGCAACGTCTATAAGGCCATGGACAAGAGGTTGAACCGCGAAGTTGCTTTCAAGATTTTGGACGCCTCCTCCGATACGGAAGCCATCAAGCGCTTCTATCTGGAAGCCCAGGCCATGAAAGAACTGGACCACCAGAACGTGGTCCATGTGTTCGACTTCGGTCAGGAAAAGAACCAGCTGTTCATTTCCATGACCTACGTGGAAGGTACCAACCTATCGGAAATCCTGCACAACAAGGAACAGCTTTCCTTCGACGCCATCGAAGTGATTATCCGCCAGATTGCCCGCGGCCTCCTTTACGCCCATGGCAAGGGCATTGTCCATCGTGACGTGAAACCATCCAACATCATGCTGACCCGCGACAACCGAGTCTACATCATGGATTTCGGTATCTCCTACGTCCAGGAAATGGAAAAGGAACGCCTGACCCGCACCGGCATGACCATGGGTACTCCGGAATACATGAGCCCGGAACAGTGCCACGGCGATAGCGTCACCCTGCAGTCCGACATTTACAGCATGGGCGTCATTCTCTATGAAATGACCTGCGGACGCCTCCCCTTCGAAGGAAGCCGCCCTGTGGAAATCGCCCTCAAGCATGTGCAGGAACCCCCTCCGGCACCGGAACTGTTCCGTAAGGATATGCCCCAGGGACTTTCCGCACTGATCCTCAAGTGCCTCAAGAAGAAGCTGAACGAACGATTCCACGACATGCAGGAATTCCTGGATGCCTGCGACCAGGTGTTCGGGGACAAGGACCGCAACCGCCTTACCGGTGGCCACACGCCGCTCCGCCGCCATACCGTTTCCATTACGGACATGGCAAGCAGGATTTCCCCCAAGGCTCAGGAACTGCAGCGCAAGCTTGCCGCCCTCGCCATCTTCATCTTCCCGCTGATCATCATGCTGTTGATTCTCCTGATGCTGACCCACAAGCCGGAAAGCACCCTGCGGGAACTGGAATGGACCGAAGCCCTGGGCAATTACGAGACGAAGGCACTGGAAGTGGACCAAACTAACGGCTACCCCCTTTCCAACCTGAACGACAATGACCTGAAGACCGCCTGGCTCTACACTAAGCCCCAGAAGCCTCAGAACCCGGTCCTCACCCTATACTTTGACTGCAACGCGGTAGTGACCCACTTCGGCATCGCCATCGGTTACCAGAAGTCCACCGACGACGCCTTCGGCGACCGTTTCCGCATCTTCAAGAAACCCCGCACCCTGACCCTCGAAACCAAGGACGGATTCAAGCAGAAGGTGAAGCTGGAAAACGTGAAGGGCATGCAGTATCCCGTAATCCAGGCCATGGAATCTACGGAACTGAAGATCTATCTGGACGATGTTTACGAAGCCGAGAATGCGGACTTCGCCATTTCCGAAATCCGCCTGTTAGGCATGGAACTGCCCTAGCGCCCACTTTCTAAACTCTAGTCTCTAATCTCTAGATTCTAGTTTCTATTGCCTAGATAGCCACAAGGCTCGAACTTAAAATGGGGAAACGCACAGCGCCTGTTGTGCGTTCTTTTCGCGTCCAAAAAAAGGAAATCCCCATGAATAAAACGACTCAGGATATTGATGCCCGTAAAAAAAACAACAAGCCCAAGGGAAACTTCGTCGAGACTCAGGCAGCCGCATTTCTAGTACGACAAGGCATTACAGTCATTGCCCGCAATTACGCCTACCGTGGCGGGGAGCTGGACATCGTGGCGAAGGATGGCGAAACCATCGTGTTTGTGGAAGTGAAGTCCGTCTGGAACAACCAGCAGGGGAACCCAGCCGCACGAGTCAATCGCGACAAGCAGAAAAAGATCTGGCAGACTGCCTGCCATTTCCTTGCCACCCAGAAGGAACACGCCCCCAAGGGTTTTGACACCCCATGCCGTTTCGACGTACTCAGCGCCCGCATGTACCAAAAGCCACTGACGTTCAACCACATCAGGGATGCCTTCGAGGGCACCCAGGTCATCCCGAAATGTTAGGAGGATTTTTTATTTCAGCAGCTGATTCAGTTCGTTCAGCATCAGGAACAGTTCGGAATTTTCCTTCTTGAGCTTAACATGGCACATATCGAAGGCATAATTCACCACCTTGTTGTTCCTGTTGAAGCGTTCGAAATCGTTACGGATTTCATCTTCCAGGACCCTGATAATGGTATCTGCCTGAGTGTTCAGCAGCACCACGAAACGATCCGTAGAGAAGCGGGCAACCACGCCCAGGTCACCTACAGCCTCGTTCAGGAAAGAGGCTGCACGGACAATGGATCGATCCCCTTCCTGGAAACCGCTTGCCAAGTTGATGTCATCCAAGTTCTTGAGGCGGATCATGAAGCCCGTCACGCGGTGCTTGGCCACAATCTTCGTGAAGTAGGCATCCAGATAGGAACGGTTGAACAAGTTCGTCTGTTCGTCACGATAGGCATGTTCGTTCTTGAGGCCAGCAATGATACTTGCAATACCCACAGCAATACTGGGAGAAATGACGGACACGCCATAGAAGTAGGACTGGACGATCACGGCAGCAGCAAGAGGGGAAAGGTATCCCGCAATAGGGAAACTTTTCATGAAGCCACCCTTGCGACGGCAACGGGCGTACAGAAGAATACCGTCGGTCATAATAATGGCGTTCACAAACAAGTTGATGAAATACCCCACCTTACGGGTATAGTTTCCCTGGGCATCAATTTCGAATGCAATGGGATTAAAGCGGTTTACCACCAGCATGACAACCACAAAGCCCACCAGGAACAACAGGAAAATAAAATGCCTACGGCTGATTTTTCCTTCCAGATGCACAGCCATGAAATAAACCCAGCTAATGCTGATTACACCGTAGGAAAGGAACAGAATGTCGTTGGAGATAAACGCCACTATTCGGGACAGGGTACCCGGCAGGCCATCCACGTAATAGGCAATAGGGTCTAGAAAACAGGAGGCCGCGCAAGTGAGAATCATCGTCATGATCGCAATGTTTTCGCCATTACGGTTACCACGATGTAGACGCCATGCATTTTCCATAAAGAGAATAACAAGCAAGGTCAAGCCGATAAAGTTACCGACAAAAACCATTTTCATGTTAATCAAGTGTTCCATAGGCATTCCCAAGAATTGTTGATAAAATATAACAAAAAAGCTTTAGCATATACTATATTAGGAACATGCGATTCGAAGTTCATCCATTAAACCCGCAGGCACGTATCGTAAAGCTTGCCGCCGCCGCCCTGGAAGACGACGGCCTTGTTCTGTATCCCACCGAGTCCGGCTACGCCATCGGCTGTAATGCAGAATCCCCCAAGGCAATCCACAAGCTCTATGCCCTGAAGAAGCCCATGAAGAAGTTCTTCATGGCCCTCATCATTCCGGACATCCGCTCCGCCACCGACTACGCCCGCGTGGATAACTTCGCCTTCAACATCATGAAGCCCCGCGTTCCCGGACCCTTTACCTTCATCCTTCCGGCAGACCCCCACATCGCCCGCCGCCTGGATGTGAAACGCCCCGAAATCGGCGTCAGAATGCCTACCCACCCCTTCTTCAAGGAACTGTTCCAGCACTTCGACAAGCCCATCCTCAGCACCGCCGCAAAACTCAGCGAAGAAGACATCTACGAGCCCGACGATCTCTGGAAAACCTTCGAGCATTCCGTGGACATGATGGTGGACTGCGGCCCCATCGAAATCCGCCCCACCAACATCATCAGCCTGGTGAACCATCACGAAGTCGAAATCATCCGCGGCGAACTGGATCCGGAGATGTAATCGCTCTACATTTAAACGAAAAAGACCTGCTTTAAGCAGGCCTTTTCGTTTATTCTAAAAAAATCCTAAGATTCTACGGAACTTTCTGGCATTGAAGGACGCACCGCATTGGATCCTTTACCCTTGATGCATCGAATATGCGGATAGCTCTTATAATTATCACTATCGTAGTAAATTCCGCCATCATAATTAGTTCCTGGAGCTGCAAATCTTACCAGCCAATCCCGTGTTTCTCGTTCATCAGAAATCATAAACTCCACATAACCAAAACCATAGTCATAAATAATATCGTAGTAGTGTTTATGTCCTGAAGAAATCATGCCAAAGCCATAGGGATCAACACCGCCTTCGGTATTTTCATCCCATCGCTTTGCATACAAAGCATTACTGATATATGTTCCATCTGTAGCTTCTAGAACATAATTCAGCAACGTCTTCCACTCCGCCATAGTAGGAATATGCCACCCATCAGGACAAACACCTTGTATAGGCCAATCTACTTGATTTCGGTCGTAACCACTGGAGCTGAATCCATTAGCCTGTTCCCACCTATACATACGTCCCAAATGGTTGTACTTGGCGCAGGAATCAATACGGTTTCCCCCCATACAAAAACTACTGTCAATCACATAATTCAAGTTTTCTGCCATCCAGGTTTGATCACCAATAACCACAGTTTTATAGATATTCCCGTCACGTTCATCTACAAGCTCACCGAATTCGCCAGAATAAGGAGACAATGCTTTCGGTTTGCTATAAGTGGGCACTGGAGCAGCCTTAGGAAGCGTCACACTATCGGGAACCTCTATAGGCCACTGATAATAACAGGAAACTGAAACAGCATCCTTTTTATACTTGCGGTCCGAATAATAACCGTCGCCTAAACATTTTTCTCCAGCACAAGCCTTGCCGGTAAATGCATATGAATAATCACAGCTCTGATTCACCACCATAGTGCTAGGAGACTTTGGAGTCCACACCCACGCTTCATCCAAAATAAAACCAAAATAACCATTATCATCACGATAACCGGCATAGAGACCATCTATAGCAACATTTTTAATTTTCCAACCAATAGGACAAACACCTTGTTCGTTCCCTGGAGAACAGGTTGAAGTTGATTTTTCCTGGTAAGCGGCATTCCATGTATAAAGTCGACCATAACGATCACAATTCTTTGAATAATCCAAATAGCACCAGCTGTCTTTTACAGCATAGTTCAGATAAGCATTCATTGAAAGCGTTGTTCCCGAAAGTTTCAGCGGATATTCATGACCATCACGCTTATCCAGCATTTTCATCTTGTTCAAGTCAAACCGCATTTCTTCATTTTCGACAACAACGGAAAATTCAGGAGCAGTCATCGTTCCACTTTGTCTACGCCAGCTACTCGATGAAGATTGAGAAGATCCTCTACTGCTTGAGCTAATTGAAGAACTACTTCCTTTTCCCGAAGACGAAGAACTCTTTGATGAAATACTACTAGAAAGCTTATTGTCTTTGGAATCCGAAGACTTTTGCAAGCCGTGAATGATTTCAATAACCTCTAAGTTTTTCTTATCAATATTTGCAATAATCGTGTCTAACGAGGATTCGTCAACCAAACGATAACGATCATTGTCTTCATCATATTTTTCAACGTTCAAGTATAAGGTGTCTTTGGAAGATGAATCATACACAACCACAGATACCAAATCCCCATTTTTTATTTTGCTATCAAGAACATCCAGAACGGTCCCCTCGCTAATTTCATCATACGATGGAGCAGAAGACGAGTCGGAATTTCCGCTACATGCGTAAAAGATCATTGCAACTGTAAACAGCAGATATTTTTTCATAACAAGCTCCATTACTTGATAAGAATTCTAACAGATCTGGATTTTGTCATTAACACATAAGCACCCGGTTTTTCCACAGATATCACATGAGAACCTCCGGCAATGCGGCCTGACCAAATTTTCTTACCATTCAGATTCACAAGGACAACCATTTCTCCAGACTTGAGTCCACTAACATAGACATTTCTTGCATCCACAGTGACCGTCAAATTCGGTCGTTCAAGTATATTTTTCAGTTTCGGAACAGGATCAATTCCAGTAGGTTTAACATTCTTACCTGAAAGAATAGGATAGCCATCATTTTCTTTCTTTTCATCGTAGGCGAAAGCTTCACCCATCTGCTCTGCAAATTCCTTGGAACGCATTTCCTTTGCAGTCAACCCGTATGGATCATTGTCGTCCTCTTTTAAACGTGCTGTATTTTTTCCGACCGATCCAGCATAGTTGGTTTTTACAATGGTATAAACCACAATGCCGTAACGACGCACTTCACCAACATTATACACGTTTTCGATAAATGCATCCGAGGCTTCAGCGGCAACAATCCCTGCAAGCTTTGGGGTATTATCTGAAGGTCCTGCATACTCAACAACACCTCTATTGAAGCTGTTGGCGATAACAGTTCTTTTTTGAAACATAAGTGATCCAACAATACCTGCGACAGATTCTTTACCACGAATTGTCCCTGTGTTGTAAGTTCTATTTAGAACAGTGTTATACCCGCCTCCAACAATACCTCCAGCGACTTCTCTGCCATAAACAGCGGTGTTATTGTTCCAGCAATTTTCAATTTCACCATATTTAATTTTACCAACAATACCACCAACGACACCACCCTGTATTGATGAGTTTTCAATACCAAAATTTTTAACAGTTCCTTCGTTTACATAACCAAAGAATCCTGCAGTATCGCTTTTAATTACAAGACCACTAACAATGTGTCCACCACCATCAAATACTCCAGAAAATCCTGGGGTAATATAATTGTTCTTGATTGATGTATCCTTGGGAACAAATCCAAGAGGAAGCCAATCATCATCGGAACTAAACGTCACATCAGCGTTCATCTTGTAATGTTTATCCCCATAAAAACTGATATAGACCGAATCCGTAAGAAGCATATTGAGCACCATCAGGTCACTCTTATCTTGCAGCAAGAAGGGACTGTCTTCAGTCCCCTTTCCTTCAAAGGGATTAGCAAGCACTGGATATCCATCATTCACATCGTCTTTATCAGCCTTAAAGAAGGGAGCCAATTTCTCTACAAAGGCAGAACTCTTAAGGGTTTCAACAGGAACACCGGCGGTATCAGACACATCCAAGAATTTCACAATTTTTCCAAAAGCATCATAGTCGCTCAAGTTCGTTTCATAAAACATCTTTTGGAAAACAAGTCCATTTTTATGCATGAATACTTCATTGTAAGTATTAGCACCAACAAGGAGACCTACAGAAGTTGCACTATCAGCATTTACCTCTGCAGCACTGTAAACATAAGCTGCTGTAGCCAAACGGCCGGCAACACCGCCAACAGAATCCACCGCTGAAACAGGACCTCTGTTGAAAGCAATCTTGATGTCTCTTCCGATTCCAGCAATTCCACCTACATAACGCTTGCCTACAATGGTTCCATGATTTTCCGCCCAAATGATTTTTCCGTTTGTGTTGCCAACAATACCACCAACCCAATTATTACCCGAAATATCGCCTCGATTCACCACATTTTTCAATACAACGCCCTTTGTATTGACAGCGATAATACCACCAGCGTAATCGCCATAAGCATCAACGCTCGCCAAGTTTGTACAGTTTTCAAGCACTGCATAATTAGTAGTCTGACCTACTAATCCAGCAGCAACATTTCCAAGGCTGTTCCCTTCCCCTGTGGACCGAACCGAACCTGAAACCTTAATATTCTTCATACGGAAATTTTTCGGCCCCCTTCCTACCACAGCGGCCGCTCCCGATCTAGATGTAATATCCACATTTTCAAGGAACCAGTTACTAATCGTAGCAGAACTATCTATTCGGGCAAAGACTCCGCCCAACGTATCATCACTAATCAAGTTCGAAATTTTGTGGGAATCGCCGTCGTACACGATACGGTCTAAGACTATACCCTTCCAAGGTCTACTATTGGTATACTCAATATCCGCCGTCTGGCGGTAAAAAAAGTTATCCTTATAGACATCCGCAGAAGCATGTTTTCCAAAAGCAAGGAAATCCTTTTCCGTCTCAATAATAAATGGATCTTCTTCGGTACCACTCCCTTTAAGATAAACATACTTAGGATTTTCTCCCAAGAACAACGGATACCCTTTATTCAATTTTTCTGAACTTGAATCCGGAGCATAATCAGTACCAAGAGAATCGCAATATCTTTCGGGATCAGAATATGAAATATGTTCTGCAATAAGAGAATCGCCCATTGTCACCTTGCCAAAATTGACAACCTGCAGAACATTTTGTACGGTGCTAAAAGATGTTTTTTGGGTAAACGTTCCACTCACATTGCTTTTACCAGAGATATCACCAGCATTGTAGGAATTTTTTAAAACCAAGCCGCCGGAGCTCCAACTAGTAGAAAAGCTAAACGTTCCAAACAAGCCACCGACACTGTAGGAACCGCTTACATTTCCTGTATTTCGGAAAAGAGACGGAACATATCCCATAGTGTACCTTTCCGGCACATAAAAATAACCAGCAATACCGCCAGCAGAGGTATCGCCCTCAACAGAACCACGATTATCCAAGTACGAATAAGATTTTATTTTGCACTTTGCGGAGGAATATTCAAATCTACCAATCAAACCTCCGACAGAGTTTCGTCCAGCAACATCTCCATAATTTGAGTTATGGTCAAAACTGCATGAATCATTTTGAGAACCAACTACATTTGCAGCACCAACAATTCCACCAACATTTAAAGAGCCATTCACACTCCCATTAAATGAACTATAACTTATGGTGAAATATTGTGATAAACCAACAATGCCGCCTACCCGATTATTGCCTCGGACCACAGTCTGATCCACCAAAACATTTGAAATTACCAAACCATTCTCGGATCCAACAAGGGCTCCCACATTGTCATTACCGTCTATGTAAGAGTTTTTGATAGTTAAGTTGGAAATTTTACCCTTAACGTACCCGAAGAACCCTTGATTATCATCTTCGTTTTTCAAATAAAGACCACTGATTGAATGACCTTTGCCATCAAATACAATACTCTTAACTATTTGTCCATTATTAATCGGGACCCACTTGTACTTAGGAGCCTTGGTCGCCCATGTTGAAGCATCACCTTCATTAAAGACAATATCATCACCAAGTTCGGCGGTCAAATTCATGGTCCTGGTCGAGTCATTTGATAATTCCGCATAAAGCATCAGTTCTTCTGCAGTTGTGATGACATAAGGATGAAGAATAGAACCGTCTGCACTATCAGGGAAAGATTTTGCAACAGTACCACTATAAGGTTTTGAAGCGGCAAATGTACTTGTTGCAACTAACAAGGCAAGAACTACAGTCTTTAAATAACTAAACATACAACCACCTTAGCCAAACATATGCACAAGCTAGCTTTTGAAAAAACACACCCTAAATATAAGTTATTCAACGAAAGAAATCAGTCCAAATTAGCTGAAAACCAAAACAACCCTAGGCCTATACGCAAGGGCTGTTCCGTTAGTGTTTTGGAGTTACCAAAACACGGTAACAATACACCCGATGTTCTACAACAGGGCGAGCAATTAAAAACCGGAAACAAGCGAGCTAGCAGGAAGTGCCGAGGTTTTATTAGAGGCTTTGTGTGTTGGGCTCGGAGTGACTCCGCGAAGCGGGTGACCGAAGCGTAGCGCAGGGAGCGGAACGGAGAACCAATACACAAACGCCGTTAACGAAACAGCATTCTCGCAAAACGAGCGACTAAAAACCGGAAACAAGCGAGCTAGCGAGAAGTGCTAACGTACTTATTAGGGAGCTTGTATTTGGATCCGATCGACTCCGACGCAGTCGGGTGACTGAAGCGAAGCGAAAGGAACGGAGTGAGGAGACAAAGTACAAGCCCCGTGCGGTACAAGCATTCTCGCAAAGCGAGCGACTAAACCATCGCAGCTGAGAATTCAGCTTCGGTGACGAGTTCTTCGCCGATGAACACCTGACCGGCATACTTGAAGATGCCGCGGCGAGCCATGCGAAGGTCAGTGAGGCGAACCTTCAAAATGATGTCGGTGGGAGGAATCACAGCCTTACGGAAGCGGCAGTTTTCCACACCCATGAAAGCCGGGCGCTTGCCCACGGTCTTTTCTTCCATAGCGATCATGGTAAGGAGCGTTGCTGCCTGAGCCATAGATTCAATCTGGATCACGCCGGGCATCACCGGATTGCCAGGGAAATGACCCTTGAAGAAGTCCTGTTCGCCAGTCACGTGCATGCGGCCCACCAGAGAAGGAGGATTTTCGGCAGTGCCATCACCAACGTTCAGTTCCAGGATTTCGTCAACGAAAGCAAAGGGGAACTTCTGGGGAAGAACTTCGTGGCAAACATCTTCGCCGTAGAGAACGCCTTCTTTATCAGATTTTTTCAAAGAGTCCAGCAGAGACATAGGGAATTAACCTCTCCATGATTTGTCGGTGGGAAACATGCCCACCATTTGTGATTTCTATTCGAACTCTGGGAAGAGCCGGACAGATAAATGTGATATCGCCAATTAAATCTAGTATTTTATGCATGGCAGGTTCGCTTGCCACACGGAAATCCTTGGAACATTTCGCACCATCGCAGCGTTCCAGCAACATTCCGCAGGATTCATCCACACCGCCCAGCATGCCAGCGGCCTTCGCCTGTTCAAATTCCTCGGCAGAAATGAAGGTGCGGGCCATAAAAATCTGGAACAAGTTTTCCGGCGAATAAATACTGACAGCGGCGGCAGACTGCAGGTCGCAAACATCCCCGCGGCTCTTGCTGCGGTCCAGAACGTATTCTATCTCAAAAGTTTCTGCAGGGCAAATACGAACATGACCAAACGTCCGTTCAGAACCGTCAGAAGCCTTAGCCGTCAGGTCCCATTCCGCCTTCACAGGAGCATCATAAAACACAAGGGCTTCCGGCTCCCCCGCTGCTCGACGCAGGCCATAGAAGAAGGGCGCCGCAGAACCATCCATCAGGGGAACTTCCGTTCCAATCAGATTCACATTGAACCTGCGGCCAGGCCACATCAAGAATACGGGAGCCAGATGTTCCGGGCTGGCAATAGCGCCAGCATTCAGCCCCACCGCATGAGCACGGCCCTCATCCTCGTAAGAATAAATAGCCGTACGTGCTGCGCCAAACTTCAGGTCAGAAAAAATCTTGCAGAGATCCGTGCGGTAAACTTCGCGACCGTCCACACTCCAAACCACACGAGGCTTGTGGGTAGGATCCCTTTCCAGAACATCCACCGTTACCTTGGCATTCTTATAGCTCAAGGACGGAGATTCAAATTCAAAATGCTGAGCGTTCGTCATAACTTAAGAGCAAAGATAGTTTTTTATCTAAACAAAATTAATTTCCAGTTTCTTTCCAAGCGCTGCTGCTATTTTATAAAGTGTTTCAACGGAGGGAGACCCTTTAGGGGTTTCAAATCGCTGATAGGCCTGGGGCGATATACCAGCCTTTTTTGCAACCTGCGTTTTTGTCTTACCTCGACGTGCTTCAAAGATTTTGTAAGCGACCTCTATCTTCGGCGACAACTCGACCGCATACAAGCCCTTCTTCTCATTGGGTTCAGTCTTTGGATAAACAAAGGTCAACCCCAAATCCAAATCACATTCAAAAGCACCATCCATGGCTTCCTTTGCCATAGCCAAGGCTTCACCTATAGAAGCCCCAAAAGCATTTACATTGGGAAGGTCCGGAAAACTGGCAACATAACCCATATCCTTATCCTTTTCAATTTTACAAGCGTAAATCATCTTGCCATGAATTTAGTTTTTCTTTTTTCTGCATTCAATAAATTTTATTATAAATCAACAAATTTATTGATATAAAGTTGTTCGGATATAAAAAAAGGCCGTATTCCTATACACTCCATTTCAGGCTTTTGCAGCCAATCTATGGGATATAAGAATACGACCTAAAGCGAGAGCAGCGACCGTATTTATATGGTCATTGCCGAGCTAACGAGTATGCAACGAAGTTGCAATACGACCTAAGGCGAGAGCAGTGACCATTTATGGTCTTTGTCTCACGCAATCATTGTCTGTCAGAATACAAACTTACTTCACCTTGTACTTAGCGCGTTTTTCGGCGACCACATTTGCAGGGACTTTCTTTTCGGGAACAACCTTCAAGGCAAGCTGCAAGCCCATGGCATTCAGAATTTTCATCATCGTTTCAAAACGAGGATGCGCACCTTCCTTCATTGCCTTATAAAGACTCTCACGGTTCAAGCCAGCTTTTTCGGCGATCTTTGCCATGCCTGCAGACCTTGCCGCAGTGCTAACACAATGCTGCCAAAAAACAGGATCGTTTTCGGCAAGAGCCTCCTTCAAGAAAAGTTTTACATCTACCTCAGTTTCTAGAAATTCTGCAACATCCAAATCCGAAACTTTAATCTTACCCATTGTTTAACTCCTTCTTATTCCTCCTCAATGTAGCCAATCGGCTACAAATTGTCAAGTACTGGACAAACAAAAAAGCCGCATTACCCATAAGGATCCTTAACGGATTCGATATAAGTAAATACGGCTTGTTGGGTCTTTCGACCCCAACCATTGTCTGTCAGAATAAATGTACTAAAAAGCGAATGTCAAAAGATGACGTTCCAATACAAGATTCAAGGTCAATGTTGTTAGAAACGGCTGAGCCATCGTAGCTTAGGCTCAAATCTGCATTGGTCTCATCAGCAACACTCTGCTTGGCACCATTGATATCAAAGACTTTACCATCCAAGAAGGGAACATCTGCAAAATCCAAAGCCTTTACAAGATACCCAAGGGTATTGGTTTCTTTCATTTGAATTTCGGGAATGGACACGTCAAGGGAGCCATTTCGATTAGAGACCTTGATGTATTCACCTTCAGCAAAACCGAAAGGCAAATCTTCGGCACCTTCCAACTTGAATTCCAAATCAATATTCTTTTTGAATTCAGAATTTTCATATTTCAGGCTAATGTCATCATCACCGTCTTCGACTTCAACCAAATTCATATTCATGAATTTGAGATTCATTCCAAGTTCCTTAATGGAAGCCTGAAGTTTTCCGATGCAAAAAGACTCAACGCTAAAATCACTGCTAGAAGTAAGAACGGATCCATCGTTATTAGCATCGAGGTTAACAGACACAGAAATGGCGGCTTCGCACTCTAGATTAGAAGAACCTTCCATGGATAAAGAGCCCCAAGACTCTGTTCCATACTTAACGCTATTCAAGGATTGAGTTTTAGAAATGTTGTAAGTGAAGACAAGTTTGTTTCCTTCGGCTTCAATAGAAACGCCCTTGTATCCATCTTTTTCCAGACCCTTAATCTCATCTTGAACATAGTTTTTAACAAAGTCTGATACGCTCAGGCTTTCTGCTTTTTCTTGGACAGTTTCCATAGCATTGGATAAAATTTTTCCGACATAATCAGTCACTTCAGACTTGATTGTTTCGGAAGTCTTTCCCAACAGAGCCGTAAAGGAATCAAATTTCTCGGTAAGACCTAATTCAGCAAAATCGAACTTTTCAACATTTTTTAAAGTTTCAGAGAAACCTTCGCCAAGTTCTGCAGAGATCGACGCAAAGGATTCAACATAGGTGTCAATCTTGTCGGCTTCAAAACCAGAAGCGGCATCCATCATCAGACGGGGTTCAAGATTTTCAATCTTGAAGTTTTTCTTGGAGGTTCTCTTAGCCTTAGAGGACTTGGGAGAGGTGTTCTTGGAGGACTTACGGGGGTTGTTGTTCATTTTAGACATGAGATTAGCCTTGAGACGCACGATGTGCGTCGTTATAGATTAAACTTGGGAATGGGAGCCCTCTATGGAGGGTTCCCTAAATCATTTTTTGGGGGATGTATTAGGAGATTGGAGTTATTCCACCTTTACACAACGGACGGAATAGCCAGCTTTTTTGTATTCACCCGACCCATAGGTCACAGCATTATTAACTGAACCGCTAACATAATTTGCGTAAGCACCCATGTCTGGTTGCGCATCAAATTCTGCCGGATAAAACCAATAAAAGGCTCTCTCTATATGGACAAAAGTTGCATCCTCAGGATCTCTAGCTCCAGCACCGGTAAGAGAAAGTCCCGTATAATTTGTACCTGAGAATCCATAAGTAGAACGAGTTCCCTTGATTCCGTCTTTGTTAGTCTTGGCGTGCCAAGCGATGTAGAA
>NZ_QGDU01000039.1 GCF_003149045.1 Fibrobacter sp. UWR4
ATTAAATTTTAGAAAATAGCCCATTTTTTGTTTAATTTAGGCGAAAGTCAACAAAAAAGGGTGGCGAAGCCACCCACACATGTTGATGAAGAGCCTTTTTTTGCAAAGATAATGTAAAAAAATGTAATTTTGGAAACTTTGTTTGATATAGATATTTCAATTTGTAATAACAAGAATTGCATTTTCGTAAAAACCTTTTGAATTGGCTCGGTTTTTGCTACTTTTGAGACGTTAAAATTTAAACATAGGTGCTTTATGAATCCGAAGATCTACTACACCATTACCGACGAGGCTCCGTTCCTCGCTACCCAATCCCTCCTTCCCATTGTCAAGGCTTTCGCAAAGACCGCCGACATCGATGTGGATACCAAGAATATCTCCCTGGCCGGCCGAATTCTCGCTGTTTTTGGCAAGGCTGAAGACGACCTTGGCTTCCTGGGCAAGCTGGCTCTGGATGCAAGCGCCAATATCATCAAGCTTCCTAACATTTCTGCATCTCTTCCGCAGTTGAAGGCTGCCATTGCAGAACTCCAGAAGAACGGTTACGATGTTCCGGAATATCCCGATGAACCCAAGACCGAAGAAGAAAAGGAAATCCGCGCCAAGTACGACAAGGTGAAGGGCTCCGCTGTGAACCCGGTGTTGCGTCAGGGTAACTCTGACCGTCGCGCTCCCAAGGCCGTTAAGAACTACGCCAAGAAGAATCCCCACAAGATGGGTGCCTGGTCTGCCGACAGCAAGACCCACGTTTCTTACATGACGGCGGATGACTTTTACGGAAATGAAAAGTCTATTACAATTTCTGAAGCAGATACCTTCAAGATTGAATTTGTTGCTGCCGACGGTTCCGTCACCGAACTCCGCGCTGCAAAGCCCACACTCGCTGGCGAAATCCTGGATGCAACCGTCATGCGCATGGCTTCTCTGGAAAAGTTCATCGCCGAACAGATGGCCGACGCCAAGGCAAAGGGCGTGCTCTTCTCCGTGCACCTGAAGGCTACCATGATGAAGGTTTCCGACCCCGTCATGTTCGGCGCCTTTGTCCGCGTGTTCTTCAAGGACGTGTTCACCAAGTATGCCGACCTGTTCAAGGAAATTGGCGTTAACGAAAATAACGGTCTGGGCGACCTGCTCAAGCGTCTGGAAGGCAACCCGAAGGAAGCTGAAGTCAAGGCAGCCATCGACGCTGCCCTGGCAAATGGCCCGGCTATTGCCATGGTGGATTCCGACAAGGGCATCACCAACCTGAACGTCCCCAGCGACGTGATTATCGATGCTTCTATGCCGGCCATGATCCGCAACTCCGGCTGCATGTGGAACAAGGAAGGCAAACTCCAGGAAGTGAAGGCTTGCATTCCGGACCGCTGCTACGCAGGCATCTACGAAGCAACCATCGATTTCCATAAGAAGAACGGTGCGTTCGACCCCACCACCATGGGCTCTACCTCTAACGTTGGCCTTATGGCTCAGGGCGCCGAAGAATACGGCTCCCATGACAAGACCTTCATCGCCAAGGGCAAGGGCGTTATCCGTGCCGTGAACAGCAAGGGTGAAGTTCTCCTTTCTCAGGACGTTGAAGCCGGCGACATCTTCCGTATGTGCCAGGCCAAGGACGCTCCCATCAAGGACTGGGTGAAGCTGGCTGTGAACCGCGCCCGCGTTTCCAACACTCCCGCAATTTTCTGGCTGGACCCTGAACGTGGTCATGACCGCGAAATCCAGAAGAAGGTGGAACTCTACCTGAAGGACCACGACCTCACTGGCCTCGACATCAAGATTATGGACCCCAAGTCCGCCATTACCGAATCCCTGACCCGCGCCAAGGCTGGCCTTGACACCATCAGCGTTACCGGTAACGTGATGCGCGACTACCTCACCGACCTGTTCCCGATCTTGGAAGTGGGCACTTCCGCCAAGATGTACTCCATCGTGCCTCTCATGGCTGGTGGCGGCATGTTCGAAACAGGTGCAGGTGGCTCCGCTCCCAAGCACGTACAGCAGTTCCTCGCTGAAAACTACCTGCGCTGGGATTCCCTGGGCGAATACTTCGCACTGGTTCCCTCCTTCGAACAGATTGCCTCTACTACCGGCAACAAGAGGGCCAAGGTTCTGGCAGATACTCTGGACGAAGCTAACGGTCGCATTCTTGAAAACAACCGTACTCCGGCCCGCAAGATCGGCGACCTGGACAACCGCGGTTCTCACTTCTACCTGGCAATGTACTGGGCCGAAGCCCTTGCCGCACAGACTGCTGATGCAGAGCTGGCTGCAAAGTTCGCTCCCGTTGCCGCTGCCCTCACTGCAGGCGAAAAGGACATCGTAGGTGCCCTTACCGCTGCCCAGGGCCAGCCCGTGGACATCGGCGGTTACTACTTCCCCAAGGCTGAACTCCTCAAGAAGTGGATGCGCCCCGTCGAACAGTTCAACAAGATTATCGACGGTATCTAATCATCCTAGATTCGAAGGAACAGGATCCATTGACAAAGGCCAGCGGTAAAACGCTGGTCTTTTTAGTCCGTTTCTGAAAGGACGTATGTAAATAAAAGTATACGAGCTTCCCTTTTTTGTTTATATTTAACAGGTGAAGCAGTTGTTCAATCGTGTGAGGTGTTTGCGTATGAATCACTTGCAAAATAAAGGTTTTACTCTCGTTGAACTCATGGTCGTAATTGTAATCATGGGCGTTCTCGCTGCTGTTGGAGTTCCCAAATTGACCTCTGCAGTTGCAAAATCCAAGGCTAGCGAAGTGGCCCCTGCGGCAACCACCTACATCAAGTTGCAGAGCGCTTATGTGATGGAACATTAGCAAATTGGTGCCTGGAAGCGAATTGGTTACTCCAAGCCCAAGTCCGACAACTTTAGCTATGACCGTGGCGACATCAAGTCAAGGACGAAAATAGATGATCTCGGCGAAGCGGGGCTGGTTGGCTGGATTGCAACTAACAAGGTGGGTATGGGTGACTGCAAGCTGGGGAACACCTGGAAGGTGATCCTTCAGCAGGGTGGAACGGATTCCGATGGAAGCGTGAAACTGAACTTTGAAACAGAAGTTTCCGATGCCGCCTGTGCAGCATTGGCAGGTGATTGGACCAAGGTCTCCAAGGAAACCCAGGTAGCCGCTACTACCCCGGAGAAAACTTATAAGTATTCTCAGGGGCTTTTTCTTGAATCCATTGAAAATGAGGATGGAAAATATTCTTTGTCAAAAGCTATTGTTAGTGGACGTCAGTCTAGCAACATGTCTGGCTGGACCGCGTATGAACAAGGTGCAAATATGACCTCCGCGTATGGTATTGAAGGCTATGTTTTCAACAAGGGAAAGTCCGGTTTTTCTGATGCGGATAAGGCTAGTTTATCAGCTCTTTTGGGTGGAAAAGAATACCAGTATGAACATATTCTTACAGAGTTATATGACGTATCTGGAGATGTTTCAAAGGTGAGTGCAGGTATATATAAAGCCAAACAAAGTTTGTATTATGGAAACCAGCCTAGCGGAACCCCATATACTAATTTGCTCCTGTATGGCGCAAGGGATGTTTATGTAAAAGTTGATGGATCTGGTGCTGCGAAGGAATTTTGTTCCGACGAAAATTGTTCACAAGTGATCGGTGTTGCCGACAATTGGGATACCAGTGATGTTCAACAGATTTCTGATCCATTTGAACAGATTTCTGCAGATATGATTGCAGCATCTCCCTTGTCTTCAAAAACCTTATCCAAAAGCGAAATGCCTGATTTAGTTACAAAATTGAATACCAATGATGCAACAAAAACTAGCACTATTGACGGTGTTGCAGGACTTGTTATCTCTCAAGATATTGCGGGTGCTTCAAAACCTGATTTTAATTCGATGAATCCATCTCCTACAGGGAACGATTGGGCTGCCATTAGAGTTGCCTCGCAAATATACGCCGAAAAGCTGGAACCTGGATTTGTATACGCAGCTACATTGAGTCTTTACTATGGTGATAAAACTACGTATGAATGGGCGGATCAGAGAAAAGTGTATGCTGTCACGAATGGAAAATACTTCTATTATTTCTCTGATAAGGAATGCTTAAATAAAATCACAGTCAATAACCACGCCTTCTGGCAATCCGACATTGGCAAAATGGAATAGCTAAAAATTCCACCCATCCCCAGTCAAGGGCTTGCAGTACTGGGATGTGGTGGATCTGGCTATCTGCTGCCTGAAATCCACATTAGTCTCGCTTAATGCCACAAGGGTTATCGTCCATTGGTTGCCGGAGTGGCAGCCGTCGAGGCCAACAGTATTTTCGGCGCGCCAACCTATCTTACCGTCACCGGACAGCTCCTGCAAAATTATTTTTCTGTCTATGACACGGTTAATCTGGCCGCCGTTATCGTACCTGAAGTTCCCGTCTTTCGGAGCGCTGTAGCCGATTCTTTTCCAGGTACCGATTTTCTGCTTTTCCATCAGGTAGGCTTTCTGCAACGCAATATAAGTCATGGCGGCTGGAGTCACTTCCGCTGCCTTTGCCTTTGAAGTCTGTCCAAAAAATTTCGGGACGGCGATTGCAGATAGGATTCCCATAATCGTAATCACCACCATCAACTCCACAAGAGTAAAGCCTTTCTCCCTCATAAGGGCTCCCTTTTAAAACTCTTGGGAGAAATATAAAAACTTGTTTGCCCGGTAGAAAAAAAAGCCCCGCTCCAGGCGGGACTCATTAGATGTAACTTTTTTACTTGCTCTTGGCCTTGATGTAGATTTCGTCGCAAACCTTGCTGTAGTCGAAGTAGCGCTCGCCGTTGATCAGTTTGTTCCACCAGTCGATCAGCCCTGCGATGAATCCCTTCCACTTGGAACCGGAAATCTTGTACCATCCCTCGTTTTCGGCGTCGTAGCAGTAATAATCGTTCGTTTCGAAGTTCAGGTCTTTTTCATTAAATACCAGAGAGTCCGACTTGACCAATTCCTCGGATTCGATCATTTCCTCGATTTCGCTAGCGGACTCGGTTGGCGATTCCATCACATCCTCGCGCTTGGTAATTGCTTGGGTGTTCTTATCAGTAGCCTTTTCGGGCACCTTGTGCTCGCTGGAACTGGATTCAACCACTTCGGAAGAGGAACTGACTTCCACACTGGAACTAGACTCCGGTTCCTGGGCGCTAGATGCAGGCTCTTGGGAACTGGAACTCTCCACAGCGCTGGAACTGCTCTGTGAATCTTCCTTTTGAGTATCGCTGGAGCTGGATTCCTGTGTTTTAGAACTAGAGCTTGCCTCTGCGGGTTTGGATTCGCTGGAACTAGCCTCGGTTTGGGAATCTGAGCTAATTTCGGCAATTTCCTCGTCCTCGCTGACGGGGATTGCCGGAAGCGTGGCCGTAGAACAGGCCCAAAACGCCGCACTCACGGTGAGCACGCCAAAAATTGCCCAAAAATTGCGTTTTTTCATGATTTTCTCCATTTTTATCGGATAGAACACTTAACCCATTAAATATAACTAAAAAAGCATACTTTGAAAACTTAAGTTTACATTAAGTTGGGTTATTTTGATGGTGTGGGCATAATATCTGTGTAAATCGGCACACTAAGTAAACCACAATTTACACATACCCCTATATTTATATATATTATGTCTGAATAGGACTCAGCGACGTCGCTGTGTTTCTTTTGCGTATGGAGTGAAATTTTGACACACGTACAAAAAAACGGTTTTACTCTGGTTGAACTCTTGGTGGTCATTGCCATCATGGGTATTCTCTCTGCTATGGGTGTCGCTGGACTGCAGGGGGCTGTGGAAAATACCCGTGTGGACGATGCCGCGAAGAACATTACGGCTTTCCTGGAACGAACCGCTAATGAAGCAAACCGACTTTCAGAAACCTTGTGTTTAAAGGTAGGAACCAATAACCGTAGACTGTTCGTATATAAGGGGAGCGACTGCTCTAAGCTTGCTGAGGGATCGCCGTCGCTATATTCCATGGAATTGGATAATCCGCTAAAGTTCGTCACTTCCTGTCCGGACTATGAAAGTGATAAAAACTGGCTGAGCGGAACAAACGGTGTCTTTAAACCCAGATTGGGGCTTTCCGCTGCTCCGGTATCAGGGGTCGTCTGCGCTCAATATGGGGATAAGCCTCATTATGCGGTTGCCCTGAAAAATGAAGATGTCAACTACATAGAAGCCCAGACTTGTGACGAAGGTGATTGCGAATAGCTGGGAAGGATGTGATTATGTGGAGAAATATACTGAACATCTTTAGCCGTCAGGGCTCGTCTTGCAAAGGGGGCTTTGGCATCATGGAAGTCATGGTGTCTATTGTCGTTCTTGGTTTTTTGTACATGGCCCTGCTCAAACTCCAGGCGAGCAATGATGAGACTGTCCTTAGGCTCCGTTGCCGTGATGGAGCGGTGCAGGTTGCCCAGGAAATTATGGACTCCTTGAAAGCGAAAGGAAGTGCTTCTATTGCATCCAGTAACGATGCTGAAACCCAAATCCAGCTTGATGAACGTGTTCGTACCTGGGACCGTGCTTTGGGGGGAGCGACTACGGTCAAGTACACTCCTATCCTTACTGTTGCGAAAACCGAAGATTACATGGTTCAGAGTGGTTCCAATTACGAAACTGTTCAGCACATTTATGCCAAGCAGGTGAATGTCAAAGTGGAATGGCGTTTTAAGGGCTCGAACCAGTCCATCAACGTTTCGGGGGTAATCCGATGAATAAACGTGGTATGACATTGATGGAACTTTTGGTGTACATGGCGATTGTTGGAATCGTCGTGGTGGTGGCAGGTACAGCCTTCACCAACAGCACCAAGATGCGCATTAGAACGGAGGGTAAACTGGAGGCTAGTGCTCTAGCTGAAAATATCGGATCTTTGTTACGGGACGATATAGCTCAGATGGGGGCTAAGAGAGCTTATAACTACACATCTAGCGGAATGAGTGATGGTTCCTTCGGCTTTAATGGATCTGTTTATATGTCTCTGGATCCTAGCGCCCCTGATTCATCTTCTTATGCTCTCGTCCATTTGAGTAGTGATGCGGATAGTCTTACCATGAAGCGTATGAGCTATGATTCCCTGGGAAACTTCCAGAGAGTCGAAGAAGTTGCTTGGTATCTGAAAAATGGTGTATTGTATAGATCTTGCAAGACTATTGAAAATGAAGGTGTGGATGAATGTCCGGCAGAGGATGCCAATGAAGTGAGTGTTGCGGAAAATGTTTCCAAGTTCAAGCTGCTTCCGTCAAAACCCGGAGTAGAATCATCGGACTATACTGTATCTGCGGGGAAAGTCTATCCCCGTTTGCTTCCGTCCAATGTTGATACATCGACTCACGAATTTAAGCTTGTTGCGAGAACGGATGCCGACAATGATTTCTTTTGGGTTGAAACAACTCCAAAAAATGGGGGAACTTCCGTTAAGATTGCTGGATTTGCTACGAATTATGACTACGAAAATGATGCTATCAATGTTATTGGCAAGAGGGCTAATCAGCTATATGTAGCAACAGCTGAAGCCTCAACCAATCCTTGGAATGAACAGTGCTCAAAAATTGACAGCCTTCAGGCTGGTGTAGAATACGAAATTTCGTTTAATGTTCCCTATAGCAATGACGATAGTAGATCTTTTTGCCCTGGCAAGGATCATATTGCTGTAGGATTCAGGAAAAAGGATACTGGGGCGAAAATAACGGAATTAAATGATTTCCTTTTTTATCCGCCGCAATCTTCTGGTGCAAGTACTGAACGACGATTCCGTTTCTCTGTGGCGAATACTGTCAAGGATTTGTGCATGGCATTTACATTCGTTATGTATTCTCCTGCTGTAAACATAGGAACAATTATTCTTGAAAACGTTCAGCTAAATCAAGTGGAATCTTCGAATTACAGTTTTGAAGATGGATATAATCCTACTAACGCTTTAGATAAACGAAATGTTAAGGCTTTCAAGTTGAATCTTCAACTGCAAGTAAATAACGAAGCGGGTGCCGTTTCTTTAGTCGTTCCCACTCCGGGTAATGGACCCAGAGACTAATGGAGGAGACATTGTATGAGATATAATAAAAAAGGTGTTTCTCTTATTACCGTATTGCTGTTTATGTTGATTGCAACCATCGCAGGTACGGCAACATACAAATGGCTATCTTCTGAAAATAGTTCCTCTGCCTCTCGATTGCTTTTAAATGAAGCTCGTCAATCAGCTATGGCGGGCTTGGAGGCCGCCCGTTCCTGGATTGCGAATAACGCCAATGATGCTGGCGCTGTTGTGAAAACCTTCTATGACAACGGCAAGAAACCGGTGAAGTTAAATTCCTTGTTGAAGGACCTCGGTAGCGCATCACAAGAGAGTGATGTGTATCTTATGGGGGTCGAAAAGGTAAACCAGAGTTACAGAATGAAACTGCTGGCAGAAGGTCGGTCCAGGAATGGAACTACTTATAGTGAAATTTCCATCATTAAAGTTAGCGGCCTCTATCAGGTTCAATTGCCTGCCAAGCCCTCTTCTCCTATTTTTGAACATGCATTTTTTGGGACGACTAGCAACCCTCATAACATGAATATGACATCTTCCATTATCAATGGAGATTTCTTCCTTGGTTCAGCAACGGGAGCCCATATTAACGGTGATCTTGTTGTGACGGGAAATTTGTCTATTTTGAAAGATTCAAAAGTTACCGGCAACGTTCTTGTTGAAGGTAGTGCTTTGGGATGTGAAGGCTTTGATGTTGGAAAAAATCTACGTGTGAAAGATAAATGGTATCCTTCTCTACGAGATTCAATTTTTGGTGATCTTTACACTGATAATGGTATTAGCTTTGAAGCTCATCCTGTATATGACTCTCCCAGTAGTTCTGGACCGAAGTGTGTGACTCATCCTGCTGAATCGTTGTACGTTCAGGGTAACTGGACTAGCTTAGGTGATTTGGATCTTGTTTCTCGTGATAAAACTGTTCGTTTTACTGTGGATGGCAGTGCCGTTATTGATGGTAATATAAATGTTTACCCAAGAACAGAAACTGGTACAAAAAGTGGTACAAATCAGACTTCGCCAACCTACGAAGGAACGATCGAATTTCACATAAATAAGAATGTGTACATAAACGGGGGCTTTGTAGAAGGTGTATTCCCAAATGTCAGTAAGTCATTGAATCTTTCTTTGGGAGGTGATGCGTCTCAGAAGGTCTATATAAAGGATAATAACAATCGTATTTCCGATGATAATAAAGATTTGTCTTCTGCGTACTCTTCTTTGTGGAATACAAGTCCTTATAGCTATTCTAGTGGCGTTTTTTATTCTCCAAATATGTATGATGCAACTAAGTCCCAAGGTATAGATGTACCGAAGAATACATTTTGTAACAATGTTCAATGTATTCCTTCTTATGATCAGCCGGTTTATTCTACGCATGCAGATCAAAAGAAGGATATTTACTATCAAGTCAATGGCTCTATTGCAAGTAGTTCCGTCGATACTGTCGGATGGGGTGCATCTTTTTACGAAGTGAATCTTACCGATGAAAAGGATGGAAACTGTACAGGAAAGCATATACAGGATCCCATCCAGTTTAATAAAGCGATTCTCAATGATAAGAAAATTGTCCATTCCGCAACAAATGGAAATCCATGTCCTGGTCTAGAACAAAATACAAATTTTGCTTGGACAAATCTGAATACTTGTTACGAAAACGCTTCGGAGGATGAACTGTATCAAGGTAAATGGCTTGTTGTGCGAGTAAGCAATCCTCATTGGTGGGTCTCAGGCTCTCCGAAATTAAAGCATAACATGATTATTGTTGTGGATGCATCTCCTACTGAAGGTGAGGTTTATGCACCCCCTACAGGAGATAGCCACGTTCTATGGTATTTTACAAATGGTATTAACAACTTCCAGTTGTCCGCTGGAACCTCCAATGACAAGTTCAATTACCTCATCTATAGCGAAGGCAATATTTCAACGGTGAGATTGGCTTCGGTTGGCGGTGGAGTAATGACCGGCTCGCTCTTTATGTCTAAGTGCGCCGTTGCTGGTGGTACCGATGACTGGAATATTGAATTTAACAAGAACATGTTAGACGGTATGGCTACGGATAACATATTCTGTGAGTATGACAATACATATAACTGTTCTTCTTTAAGTGGTTCAACGAGTGGCGGCTCTGGTTCCACCACTGAATCAGAAACGATGGATGCTTATCATATCGCAACGTCCCCGCAGTTAAATGTGGTTCTTGAATCTCAATATAGGAATACAGAATTAGTTGTAAAGAAATTAGGTTTTGTCGAACCGGAGCCGACTGTCATTGTTCTTCCAAGATTTGTCTATCTTGCTGAGAATGCATATGGAAAATTGTCTGATTACTATACGGCAATTGGCTTAAATGGTGCAGAACAGAACCTTGACCAAAATCGAATGACATGTCCGTCTGAAATTCCCACAGGGACAAGTCCTCTTCATGCTGATGGTGCTACCCTTACAAAGGGAAAGTATACCTGTATTTACGAATACGAACATGGGGGAAAGAAAACGGAAATCCCGCTCTATGTGGTGGTAAATGGAACATTGGGAGAAAGCCCTATAATTTCCTTTGATGAACGAAATAAGGAAATATCGGCTAATTCCAGCAAGATGGTCTCGTTAAACGAAGCCACTGCAGATCATTCCGTTACGGTAACGATTACAGGTCCGTCTCCATCTCATTTGCCTTCTGGCTGGTCCTATTCTTTAGAAGATGGCGTTTCGATGGTTAGTGACGATGGATACAGTGCTGTATTCAGAACCACTTTTGTTCCTAGCGGGAACAAAAAGAGTTTGTTCAATGTAACTACCGAGGAGCATGCTGCTCAGGGAAACGTCATTTTCTATCTGAGTGATCCTTGTGAGGATTGTATTATTGGCGATCCTAGCTCCGAACGTGTTTTTATGAGCGGTTTTGTTAGAGTCAATCGAGATTCCTCTTTGATTGAGTATTGTAGTAATGAATCGAATGCGGAAAAGTTCCAAGATCAGTATGGAGAAGATTGCAGTGAAGTCGCTGGTCGTCCCACTTGTGAAGGTGTGACGGACTGGACCAAGAATTGGTCCAATTGGGTAACTGCTGTTTCTGGTTGTTCCTATGAGGTTCGCAATAATCAGTGGATGTGCAATGCAAGTGATCCTATTCATTTGCAGGCATTGATGCTGAATAGCGATATATGTAAGGTGTATACCCCTGATTCTGTTTTGACAGAATTAGACTTGGGCTCTTCCTATAAACTGCCTGGAGCCTTGAAACGCAAGAAATCCGACCTGACAATCAAAATCATTGGCAAAGAAGGTAGCGGAAAGGTTGTTGCCTCTTATCACAGACCGGGTGTACACGCAGCAGATGAATTTGAACAGTTGACGGAGTGTAATTCTGATAATGACTGCGCCCCCATGGCTAATGTTTATGCAGGGGATATTATTAGATTGACTACGACTGGTGCTGGCGATCGCTTTAGCTATTGGATTTGCGATGGCGTGAATTGTAACGAAAAACAACAAGGAACTACCGTAGCCTCCACGGAATATCAAATTTCTGTTACTGGAAGTAACACGATAGAAGCTCATTTCAATAAGAAGGATTCTCATTGCATATATAACGACTTTAGCAATACAGTTGCCTATTGTAATAGCAAGTCTTCTGACGATTGCATTGACTACTGTGGAAAAGGCAAGTACAACTGTTCCGTAAAGGATGGCTCCTATCCTGATGCAAACTGGATTCAGGTATACGCCAATAACAAGACTATCGGTGGTAAGCTTGAAAACTATATTACTCCTACTATAAAAGGTGGGAAGATATATACTGATAATGAATTTTTAAGTTCGATTGACGGATCAACCGTTGTTTTAGGTCGCATTGAATCCGGTTACAACGGCACAATGACTGCTTTGTTTGAAGTTCCTTCAGTGTTAAGTTCTGGATGGGATCAGATTTTAAATGAACCTATAAACAATGGATTTATTTTTAGATCAAATGCAACAGCCTCTAGTTATTTGGCTTTGAGTGTGATTTCTAAAATGAACACCAAGCCTTTAGGATATTGGACTTATGCACGCCTATGCTATGTTGAAGGTCCTGAAACCAAAAATAAGGATGTTGCTGGAAAGAAGCTCTGCGTGGATGTTCCCTTTACAGGTACACTTTTAGGCAAAGAACCTGTTCTTGTAACGAAGCTGACCAATGCGTCAATTTCTATTACTGCAAGTGACAATATGATTACAGCCAACCTGAGCTATAACTTTGGTGGTGCGGAATTTGGCTCTGCCTACGCTGCTGTAGATCTTGATACAACGACCTTTAAGAATAAGATTCCTGATGATGGAACCCACAACTACGTTGGTTTTAAGCTTGAAAAGCCGGGCTTCCTAAAGTCTCTTTTCAATTCTCAATTCAAAATTTACGATCTTGCGTGGAGAACCGCAGACCAGGAATATGTGAAATCTTGTTGGGATACCCCATCTGTGTATTGTTCTTTTGAAGCGAACTTTACCGGTGGTATGGTCCCTGATAGTGTGGATGTCTCCCCATGGGTATCTACTTCGTCTTGGTTCGCAGATAAGTTGGGTAAATGTACCTTTAAATATTACTACAACGGTTGCGACGTTCCTGCAAGCTATTTTAGTTCGGAAAGGAATATTTTGAGCCTTTTTGCTGATAGAAATGCTTGCAAGACGGGACATGGCTATTATGATAAGTCTGCAAAGGAACTCGATTTGATAAAGATCGGTGTCATGAAATCGAATGTTTATAATTTCACCGAAGAAGGTGATCATGGAGTACCGTATAATGGCGGCTTTGAAAGTGATGCTTCCGTCATGGTTACATGTTCGGAGGACAATGGTGACGGCCATCGTTATGATGCTCATTGCGGTTCTTTCTATGTCGGTGAAATCGTCCATTGTTCCGAATCATATCCAGAGTTGTTAGAACGTTCATTCACAGGCAGCACGTCTGTTCCTTATACGATTCCCTTCAAGGATGGGGCTGTGAATGCTCGTGATGCTGATATTCGTTTCACTGTTTCTGACCTTGCAGAGGGAGCTTCTATCAATGTAAAGTTGCTGGATGAAGGTGGTGATTCTAGTAATGTTGCATATGTCATTACTAGTAACGGAACAGTTTCCTTTAATGTGAATAATGACGTGTCGAAATCTGCAGGTTTCAACCCCCAAAAGGTAACTGCACTGAAATTCACCTCATCGGGAGTTTCGTCTTCTTATACCATATCTAATGTTCAAAGTGTGTGTCAGTATGCAGTGTCTTTGACTTGTAATACGCCTCAATATGATCCGACGACAGAAAAATGGAAAGTATCTGCCAACGTAACGCAACCTGGTCAGGCCTATGGTTGTAAGGTTACTGCACTTGGGGATGCCTTTGCATTAGGCGGAATTAATATTCCCGAAGATCCAATTTCTTGTGCTGATTTCAAGATGTATTTGGCTCAGAAGGGTGTATATGAATACACTGCTAACGAAGGTTTTTACTTTAGAGTGGAAGCTGTTAAACAGAATGGTGAAGTGATTGACGCTTGTGAAACTGAAAAGGTGAAAATGCCGGAAGTTTCTGTTAATTGTTCTGTATCCGCAGACAGGGTTGATCGTGGAGCCTATGTGCCTAGCTTCTCCTTTGAGATAACAGGATGCCCCGATGACGGTTGTGTTTATATGATTACGGAACCCGATGGCAAAAAAATAAAGGAAACTGGAGACGCTGCCAGCGGTCATTGTCCTAATGGGGATTGCAAATCAATAAATTCCATTGTCAATCCGTTACCTGTAGGGGATGATAATTCGTATAAGGTAAGTGTTTACGGAAAATCTTGCGAAGCAAAATTTGAAGTGACCGAACCGGTTACAAAGGCTAATTGTACATCCGCTTCGATTGATGATGGCGTGTTTAGTGCACTTGTGGATAATGACGATTGGACCGGTTCTTTGGTTATCAACGATCATATTGGTGGTGCGTCTAGAGAAATAAGTGTAACGGGTGGTAATACCTTTACATATCCTTTAACCACGTTGCCTGCAGGTTCTCTGGTGACTCTCGTCCTCAATGGCCGCCAATGCTCTGCTCGTGTTGGTTCCGGCCTTTCATTAGACTGTGGAACTGGAGGACTGATTCCTGTGACTGATGGTGTTGCTACATTTAGACCGACTGTTAATGGATGTAGTGATGGTTGTTCATGGAGTTCTACGAAGGGAACTGCAACTTATTCTAATGGAGCTTTGTCGTTGAGTGGAATCACTGAAGGTGGTGAAGCTACAATTACGGTGTCGAAGGACGGAACACAAAAAAGTTGTAAAGTCAATTTGGTTGTCTCTCAACAGGATCAGTCAGGGTGCCATTGCACCTGTACTAGTGGATGTGATAATGTTGTAACGACGGGATTGAACCTACCTCAAGGGCACGCAAGACCCGAACCGAGGATTCTTAATGCATGCTATTTCACAACAGCGGACAACGTCAACGGTGATGTTCCCCATATTCAATCGTATGGTGGGGGAACTGTTTATGTAAATGGCTACAGATTCACTAGTCAAACAGCTCGAATCTATGCTGGTGCGGCTGATGTTGTAAATCAAAACGGCGCTTATGCTGAAATTCCAGATATAAGAAATCATGCTGTTGACGGTGGATTTTATGTGCAAATAACAGATTGGAAATCGGGTGGTTGGTATGCCTTTGCGGGAGGTACCCCCAACTGTAGTGGTGGTAGTTCCACGCCCACGACACCGCAGCCGGATCCCTTAACCTTATCATGTCCTACATTTGACAGTAACCAAGAACAGGGAACCCTTCTTCAGTTTACTCCAAATGTACAGGGATGTGATGATGGATGCGAATATACCCTCTATACAGGAAGTTCCTACGTCAATAACGGAACTCTTTATTCGGGTAATGCCATTTCGTTTACTGGCGCTAATTCCGAAGGCGACAAAACCTATACTTTGTCGGTTTCTAGGGATGGCGATACGAAGTCATGTGACTTTACCGTGACCTATAATGGAAATGAAGAACCGTCTGTTGAACCGCCTGCTGTTGGAGATGCTGTCAAAATCACGTTTGAGTGGGGAAAATCTCAGCGCATTGAAGCTGGGAAAAATTATGTCATTGAAAGTTGTAAAAATTCAGCTTGGGGTAGTAAAAGGCTGAAGTGTAAGTTCCCCCAGACTCGCGGTGTTAAACTTTATATTAATGGAGATTACGCTAATGAAAGCGATCCCTGGTATGCCAAGACGCATTATGCTGATGGTGGTTGTTATGCAGGAACAACGATTCGTTCGGAAAATGGAGACGTTACATGTGTGCATGAGGATTAAGGTCGAGGAAACTTGATTCAATCTATTGCATCTCAAGGACCCGGTAACGGGTCCTTTTTCGTATCCCCCCCCTCCAAACAGGAACGATTTTATTACAGAAAATCTGTTGCGTAAGTAAAAAATCACATTATATTTAATAAGTGACATAATTTTTACGCTTGGCTTTACAATTGTGGAGCTGATGGTGGTGATTGCCATTCTTGGCATTCTGTCCTCCGTCGTGGTTCCAAAAGTGGCGGAGGTTGTGGTAAGGGCCAAGGCTAGCGAGATTTCGCCGGCTGCCATGACTTATACCAAACTGCAATCTGCCTACCTGTACGAAGGTAGTGTCAAGGTTTTTTCGCAAAAATAGTTTGTTCCAATATCAATGCAGATGTAGGATCTGGTTGTGAAATCTATCTTATGCCAGAGCAGGATATTAAGGTCCAATTCCAAAACTGGTAGTAGGGAAGCCCGTCACCTTCGCGGAATACGGGCTAACCCCAAATGCGTCATTCTTGTCCAAATTGAGACTTCGAAAAAATGTTTGTAAAAAAAGCCGATGCTGACATTCGTCAGCATGACTTCGGCATGACGTAAAAAAAGGACCCCGTGAGGGGTCCTGAAAGTCATTTGCAGTTTTCAGCCAGTTTGGCCTCGAGCTCCGCAATTTTGCGAGCCTGCTCGGCGATGGTCTGCCCCTGCTCGGCAATGATCTTCGCGTTGCGTTCTTCTTTTCGAGCGATATAGGCCAGTACTTCTGCGGTGTCCCTCATATTTTTACCATCCTCAATAAAGAGCTCAGGCATAAATGTACTCATTTCGGCGTACTTTTGCAAGCGAGAGAAAATGGCGTCGGAAGCAAAGGGGGTGTAGTCCCCATTGCTGTTAAGGGTGTCAATAGCGCGGAGCCACTGGGCTATGCGGCTGGAATCGTTGGCGAAATCCGTGTCCGCATGCTTCAGGAACTTGCCCACCTCCACGATGGTGATCGACTGACGGTCACTGAAGGGAGATTGTTCGTCATCTTGATAGCGTACGGTATGGATATACTTCTGGGATGTTTTCCAAGGCTTGTAGTCGAACATCTGGAAGCTAATCAGGTGTACGCAAGGCATTTTGTCGTAAAAGTCGCCTTTCAATAGCGAGTTGCTCACGTCGCGGGCTACATAAAACAACAGACGGTTGTTATACACGTCATACCCGACATGTTGGAACTCGATGCCGATGCGGTCTCCAGGGAGTTTCTTGCCGTCCGCGTCTTTACGGGGGATGTTCAGAAAAATATCATGTTCGATGTCCTTATGGACGAGTCCGCCGCCAATTGCCGGATTTTCGAGGGTCGGGTTGGAGATACAATCGCTTCCGGTCAGGCGGAGTGCCGCATTGGCGAGGTCCGTCACCAGCGACAGGTCGTTGTTTCCCGTGAGGATGTGCTTTGCGCACATGTCATTGTAAAAGTACACGTACTTGTACTGCTTTTCGTACTTGGTGATTACGGCATTCACATCGCCGTTCGCCTTGTGAGTGTCATAGACTTCGACGAGGAAGTTGTTCATTTCTTCTTTATTCATGTTTTTTGAAGGTGTTGCGTACACCTTTGCGGAAAGGCGAAATTGCCTTCTTATCTATACACGTTTTTATCACTCCGTTTGTACGGATTTTCTTTGTAAAAAAAGCTGACCCTGAGATTCCTCAGGGTGACGTAGGACGAGATAGCCGATGCTGACATTTATCAGCATGGCCCGCAAAAAAAGGACCCCGAAGGGGTCCTTGAAGATTACTTGCCCATTTCAGCCAGTTTGGCCTCGAGCTCCGCAATTCTGCGGGCGCTATCCGCCAATTGGGCGTCCTTGTCTGCAATCATGGCGTCCTTGTCAGCGATAACGGCATCCTTGGCCTTGTTCGCCGACTTGAGCCTACGGTTACTACGCTCGAGGGCACGACGTTCGTCACCGGCGCTTACAAAGCCAAGCCTTTGTCCAATACTCTTGAATGCCATTTTCAAATCCTCCAACGCCTCTTGGCTGATATACTCACCTAAATATAATTCAATCTTGCTGACAAGACAAGCGCTTTCGCTGTTGGGCAATGTTGCCAGTTTCTTCTCTATTTTCGGTAGCATTGCGTTATACTTTTCCATGTCAAAGGCATACTTCATGGTTATTGCGCCGATGGCGGCCTCGGCGTTGCCGTGCGCAAGGCAGTAATCGTCATCAATTTCCGCAAGGTTCACGAAGGCGAACTCGAAGTGAGGAATACGTCCGTTGTACATGGCGTGAATATTCTTGTACTGTGCCAGCGGATCCCAGGGGTCGGTGCCGTTGTAAATGACGATTGCTTTAGTAGGCATCCAGGCGTATTCTGAATTATTCTTATCCACCATCACACGGATGGCGTACTTGCCGATCTGCGCCATGATTCCGTTATCGGGCGAGGATTTATGTTCCAGAAGCAAGCCGAACCGGATTTCTCCGCCATTGATCGCCTTTACCTTGAAGGCGAGATCCGCCTCGCCCCGCTCGCCCACTTCATTGAACGCCTCGGGAATTTCCTCCAGGGTTTCTAGATCCACTTCCGCAAGGATGGCGGCAAGGTTCTTGTTCGTCCTTGACGCGATCTGGAGCAGGGCTTTTGCATTAACCGGTTTCGAGTAGGTATACTTCAGGAAGCCGTCGTGTTTTCGTTTGTTCATGTACGTTCTTTCTCCGGCAACGCAGCCGGTTTGCAGGCGGGATTTTCCTGCCTACTCCTATACACGTTGTGAACACCCCGTTTGTACGGATTTTCTTTGTAAAAAAGCCGACCCTGAGATTCCTCAGGGTGACGTAGGACGAGATAGCTGATGCTGACATTCGTCAGCATGACTTCGGCATGACGCGTGGTTTTTATGGTACGAATTTTGTGCTTCTCGTTTTTTCGTCCAAATTGGACGATTCTTCTTACAGAAAACTTATCTTGTAAGTTAAATGTCATATTATATTTGGAATGTGACGGAAATGTTACGTTAGGGGTTTGGATTGGAACTTTGGGGGTTCTTATGAGGAAGCAGGGTTTCACACTTGTGGAGCTGATGGTGGTAATTACCATCATGGGCATCCTCTCATCGGTTGTTGTTCCGAAGGTGGCTGGCGCCGTGGTGAAGGCCAGGGCTAGCGAGATTTCTCCGGCGGCTATGACTTATACCAAGTTGCAGTCTGCCTACCTGTACGAACACAAGGCTTTTGGCTCCTGGAAGAAGATTGGTTACCAGTCTCCGGGTGGCAAGAAGGGAAGGACGGACACCTTTAAGTACTCCAAGGGTGACGTCACCACCTCCATTAGGGGTAGGAACGTTGGTTCTACCCTGAAGGGGGAGGGTAAAGTGGCCTGGCTGGCCGAAAATCGCGTGGGTCTGGGCAAATGCCATGTGGGTAACCAGTGGCAGATTCGTGTGGTCGCTACTAGCGATACCGAAATCGAATATCGCCCGGAAATCGTGCAATCAAAGACGTCTTCAAGTTGCGTGTCGCTGGCAAAGGACTGGGGCAACTTCGACTTGCAGGCTTCCTTGGTTACGGCGCCCAGCAACTATGCCGGCCACGAACCTTCTTCCAGCGGGTCCGCAATTCCGGGTGGCCCTGCATCTCCGGAAACTCCGGGTGACGAAATCATCGTTGCTGGCGGCAATCCTCCTGCAGGTCCTTCGGGTGGCGAAACTCCGTCCTCTTCCACAGCATCTTCCAGCAGCGCTATCCTGGTTGCCTCGAAGTTTGTGGACGAAGATGAAAAGTGGGAAGAAGAGGATGATGGTAGCTGCGGCGTGATGTACACGTCTGCTGGTAATCGCTGTCCGCCTAGCTGGTGTAAGCTGAATGGCAATGTTGCCCGCAACCATGGTGGTTGGAGCAATGATGGCCATAAGTGGAATGAATGCTATGTGGCTCGCCAGGAACTGATTAGCGAAGCTGCTGAACAGGGTCTTGTAACTTGCAAGAACGAAAAGAACTGCAAGGTGTCCAAGACGTCCAAGGGTTCTACCATCACGATCAACGGTAACAAGATTAGCGTTGCTGACGAAGAGGATGATAGTGAATCTGAAACTCCTGTTACCTACAGCGGCAAGGGTCGAGTCAATGCGGAAAAGGCTCTGGGCGACAAGGTAATGTGCGCCGAGGACAAGAACGACAATGCCTGCAGCAGCTGGCGCCTGGCTAGAGAATGTCCGTATCCCAATAAGGAATACACCCAGTGCTCTAGCTGGAATATCTGATCTTCTTCTCTCTCCTGTAAAAAAGGCTGCTGGGTTTTCCCGGCGGCCTTTTTTTGTGCTTTATTCCAACTTGTATAAAAAATCCCGAGCGGATTATACCCCGACGTGCTTTTTTATATACATTCTTGATATGCAGCCACAAGCATTAAGATTATCTGAGATTACGATTTCGAATCTGCGATCCATTCAGCGTCAGACGTTTCCGCTGAGTGGTTTTACTGCTTTGATTGGCTATAACAATGCGGGTAAGACCAATATCCTGATGGGTATCAGGTGGTTGCTTGCCCATTTTTCCCTGGATATTTCCTATTTCGACGACCCGAACCATCCGGTAGAGGTGGAGGGTGTTTTCGACGGTATTTCCGAACAGGTGCTGGCTCGCCTGGGCGAGGATCTTGCCCAGGAAATCAGCCCGTTCCTGGTAAATGCGGGGCCGAACATTGGACAGCTCCGTGTGAAGAAGGTGCAGCGCATCCCGGGGGAAAATCCGGAGTCTGTGGAATTTTTCGCCTTTGTTCCCAGCAACAAACGTAATGGCGCCAACCGTAAGGAATGGGTCCGGGTGACGGATGGTTTTATGGCGGCCTTTAGTCGTATGTTCCCGGAGTCTATTGCCATTTGGGACTTTGAGGGGAACCAGGCTTTCGTAAAGCTTCTGCATGAGATTTTCAAGCCGCTGGAGCGTCGTTTTGGCGGTGAGATCACCATGCTGCTGGCAAAGTTCAGGGACCTGCTTTCGCCGGATAGTGAAAACCGGGCGGAAGAGATTTCCTCCTTCGACAAGGACGTGAACGAGAAGTTGCGCCCGCTGTTTCCTAGCGTGAAGGTGGAGCTGGATATTCCTGTGCCCACCATGGAAACTTTCCTGAAGAAGGCGAACTTGAAGGTCATCGACGAGGATGACGGTTTTGAGCGTGATATTAACCGCATGGGGGCGGGTTCCCAGCGCGCAATCCAGATGGCGTTGATCCGCTACCTGGCGGACATCAAGAAGCATCATAACAACCACTACCTGAGTCGCACGTTGCTGCTGATTGATTCGCCGGAACTGTACTTGCACCCGCAGGCGGTGGAACTGGTGCGTGTCGCCCTGAAGAACCTCAGTAACGAGGGCTACCAGGTGGTGTTCGCTACCCACAGTGCCCAGATGGTGACCAGCGAAGACGTAAGCACGTCACTCCTGATTCGTAAGAACAAGGAGCGCGGTACCTTCATGCGTAAGAGGATGGAGGACGCCGTTCACCAGGTGGTTCAGGATGCGCCCAGCCAGCTTCAGATGTTGTTCAGCCTGAGCAACAGTAATGAATTCTTGTTCGCGGACTATGTGCTCCTGACGGAAGGTAAAACGGAACTTCGTGTATTGCCGGCTTTGTTCGAGCGAGTCACGGGGCAAAGTTTCGCATTGATCAAGTGCGCCCTGGTGCGTCAGGGTGGGGTAAGCAATACCCGCAAGAGTATGCAGGTCCTGGGTGCTATGGATATGCCTGTCCGCGCCATTGTGGACTTGGATTACGCATTCACGACGGCGACTCATGACGGGTTCCTGGATTTCAACGATCCGGATATTCGCTACTGTCAGAACTTGTTTAGGGAACTGGCGTTCCAGCACCACATGCGTCTGGTCAATGGGCTGCCTGTAAGTAAACACAGTAACACCACCGCCGCCCAGGCCTATGCCATGATGGCAGCCATGCCGGAGGCGGAACGTCCTATCCGGAGCATTCACGCAAAGCTTCGCAGCCAGGGTATCTGGGTGTGGACCAAGGGCGCCATCGAGGAGCATTTGGGTCTGGAAGCCAAGAGCGAGGCTGCCTGGAGCAAGTTCATCGAACGGAGTAAATCTCCCAATTTCACCAAATCCTTGCCGGATTATGCCAGCATCGAGGAACTTTGTCGCTGGATTATCGAGGGAGCCCACGGTTAGGGCGGCTAGCTTCCCGTAATGTGTTGTCTATGGGCAACGATTTGTAAATAAATCGTTGTTTAGAACTTTGGCGACGTTGTTATATTTATATTAGTGGTGATGATTTTGGATATTGCAAAGCGACGTTTTGCGACTTTTGGGGTCGTACTGGCCAGTTCTCTGGCTGGACTTTTGGGGTGTTCCGAAAGTAATGTCGCTGGCAATAGCGCTGAAACCGGCTCTCCGGAACTGGCTGGCGTTCTCTATCTGGATGGCGGCAAGCCCGCCGCAATGGCCCGGGTGCAGTGCGTTCCTTCCGGATATGATTCCCGAAAAGACTCCCTTCCCAGTGCATTTGTGACGACTACTGATGAATCCGGCTCCTACTTGCTGGATTCTGTCCCGTCGGGTATGTATTCCCTGGAAGCCTTTGAGCCTGAATCCGGCAAGATGCTTTTGCTGCAGGGGATTGAAATTCCGGATAGCGGTAAGGTGGCCATTAGCGATACCTTGCTTTCCGCTGGCTATTTCGCCGTGGACCTGGATGACGAATCCCTGGATGGTTCTGTAGGTTCCGCCCTGGTGCCTGGAACCACGATCCTTCGCCCCTTCAAGGTGGAAGGTTCCCTGATTGTGGTGGATTCCCTGCCTGCGGCGTCCATGGACTTGATCCTGTATTTTGATGATGGCAGTGAGGCCTATCGCTTTGATGTGGATGTGCCAGCAGCCGATACTGCGGTTATCAGGCTGGAACATGATTCTGCGGTGGTAGATACTGTTATCCGCCGTTTTGTGGCGCCTTTGGCATGGCCTGCAGGTGCCGATACTTCCATGGGGACTTATTCCAGCGATATCCCGTTGGCAATTCGCCTGGATAGCGCCAATTGCGACTTCGAGGATTTTGAAAATCTCCAGGGCCGCTGGGAGGCGTTCCGCCTTTCCACCGATGGAACTCGCTCCGCCTCCCTGCCTATTTCCCAGAGTTATTTTGATATCAAGGAACAGCGTGCCCTGTTCTGGGTTCGTGTGGATTCCCTGAATGTGACGGATTCCCTGGAACTGGTGTTCAATACCAGCAAGCCTTCTGTTTACGCCCAGGATGTGTTCCCCACAAGCCGCATGTATACAGCGGTCTATCACTTTGATGGTGACCTGGAAACGGTGGCCGATGAAGCGGAAAAGCAGAATTATGTTGGCACGGGTGTTGGCCTGAAGGCTACGGTAGGTGTCCTTGGCCAGGGGGCTTTATTTGATGGCGAAAGCTATATGACGGTGGAAAATTCCGCCGCAACGGATTCGTCTCGAGTGAGTGACTTGAATTATATTGGGACTAACTTCTTTACTTTCTCCTTGTGGGTAAAACTGGATGACGTCAAGACTTCCCAGACCATATTTGCAAAGAGTGACCGCCAGTACGATTTGCGGTTTGTCCCGGATTCCGGATTTGTAATTAACTTCTACCATAGGGCAGAGGCTTTCAAGGGCGGTGCAAACGATACGTCCAACTACAAGTTGGTGAAGTTTGGTGGCGCTGACCAGGTGAAGGCCGGAGAATGGGTTTTCGTCTGCATTAGCCGTGGCGAAAAGATCAATATGTTCGTCAACGATCATAAGGTGGAACAGGTGACGGTCATGCTTTCTTGGGATGGCAAGGCTGGAACTGATTACGATTTCGAGGTGGGCCGCATGAATGGTGGGGCCGGACCTAGCCATTATTTCAAGGGTTCTATGGATGAACTCTTTGCTGCAGGATCATCCCGTCAGGATTCCTGGATGCTGACGACTTACTTGAATCAGAGACCGGGTAGCGAGTGGCCTAAGGTCATCGCGAAATAAAAAAGATGCTGACTTTCGTCAGCATGACAAGCTGATGCTGAAACAAGTTCAGCATGACTAGCAGAAGGCTTTGCCTAGATTTTTAATGACATCGCTGGGGAGCATGGCGTAGGGCCCCATCTGCTCGCGGGTAATGCGGCCTGCTTTCTGATGGATGAGTGCTCCGAGTACCGCTGCTTCGGGGGCGGGAACGCCCTGGGAAAGCAGGGATACGATAATGCCTGTGAGGACATCGCCGGAACCGCCCTTGGCAAGGCCGGAGTTGCGGGCGGGTATGATGAATACGCGGCCGTCTGGCGTGGCGACGTAGGTGGGGGAGCCTTTCAGCAGGATCACAAGGCCGAACTGTGCGGCCACCTGCTTCAGGTATTCCGGATAGTAGCTTTCGCTGGAGGGCAGCGGGCCGAAATTGCGTTCCCATTCACGTTTGTGCGGGGTGATGATGGCTTCCTTGGGGCAGTCGTCCATACAGAAGAAAGAAGACCCGCAGGCATTGATGGCGTCTGCGTCAATGACCACCGGGAGCTTTAGACCCGAAAGGAAGATTCGGATGGCGTCCTGGGTTTCCAGGTCTGTACCCATGCCAGGCCCGATGGCTACCGCGTGCTGGTAGCGGGCTACATCCTGCAGCTGCATGATGTGCATCATGGAAAGATGCTGGCTGTCTGCGGATCCAAGCCCACAGAAAACGGGCTCGGAAAGTTTGGTCTGCAGTACCGGCAGGATTGATTTTGGGGCGGCTAGCGTGACGAGGCCTGCGCCGCTCCTGAGGGCGGATTCCGTGCACAGCGCGGCGGCACCTGTCATATTGGCGGAACCAGCAATAATCAGCGCACAGCCCTGTGACCGCTTTTCGCCGGCTTCGTTTCTTGTGGGCAGGAGCTGTTCAATCAGGCTTTCTTCCGCAAGGTACAATCCCTGATCGTAGCGGCGGATCAAGTCATCCTGATAGCTCAGGGGCGCAATGGTGACGTTGCCGAAACAGCGGGAACCTTCCTGGGTGTAGGCGTCCAGACGGGGGAGGCCAAACAGCATTGTTTCCTTTGCCTTAATGCTGATTTCGCCTGTATGATGATAAGAGGAGTCGTATCCGGTGGGAGCATCAGCGGCAAGGACCGGAATGTTCCAGCTGTTGATGGTCTGGACCACCTGTGCAAATGCTGGACGAAGTTCGCCGGAAGCGCCGTTCCCCAGCATACAGTCTACCACCAGCTTGAAGGTGGGCGTTGCGGGAAGTCCTCCTGCTACACTTACCAGGGATCCGCCGTTTGCCACCAGATCGTCGTAGGCAAACTTTGCCTCGTTCTTGAAAGTTTCTGCCTTGGTCAGGGAGTATACGACACAATGGATTCCGTTTTCCAGCAGCAGCTTGGCGAGAACAAGACCGTCGCCACCGTTGTTGCCTCCGCCAACGAAGATCGCTACAGACGTGCCGTAGGTTTCTTGAGGCAGCAATTCACGGACCCTTCTGTAAAGGGCGTCACCGGCCTGAAGCATCAGTTCGTAGCCGGCATCGACGGGGGAGTTGCCTGGCATTATACCTGCAGCACCAAACCCGTTGTTCCTGCTGTTGAATGTCTTTGTGTCGTTATCCAGGCTGCGCATTCCTTCGGTAGAAAGAATGGGCCTGCAAAGATCCAGAGCGGATTGCCTAAAAACTCCCATGTGTTCCCTATGGATCAAAAAATACTAGATGAACCAGTAGCTGACACCGGCCTTGAACTTCAGGTTCTTGGCACCGGCCATGTCGATAGAGGACCAGCCCTTGGACTTGCTGGGATCCTTGCTGAAGTCGTCATCCCACAGGTAGTCTACATCCGGGAAAAGTTCGGTCAAGCCCATGTATACGCGAAGGTCGAAGAAGAAGCCTTGAGCGATCTGTACGCCTGCGCCTACGGCAATGCCGAATTCAAAGAATGTCTGGTCAAAATCTTCGGGAAGGTTGGATCCTTGAACGCGAATCTTGTTGTCGCTGGAAAGGTTCAGTCCCAGCTGGGGGCCGAAGGTTGCATAGAATCGGTCAGCCACGACGCCGCGGAGCATCAGGGGAATTTCCAGATCCATGCGGGTGTAGCTACGGAGTGCGTTCAAGTACTTGTGCTCGGTCTTGATGTAGGCGAAGTTGAATTCCGGAGCGAAGTAGAAATTGTTCACCAGCATGACGCGGAGCATTAGGCCTGCGTCAAAGCCGAGACCGGAGGGGCTGCCGTCTACATCGTCATCTTCGTCGTCCATGCCGTAAATCATGCCGTAGTCAAATGCCACCTTGGCGCCTACGCCTACAGGGGACTTTTGCTTGGATGCGGCTTGCTCGCCTTCCTGTGCGAATGCGGAAGCGGCGAGGATGAGAGAAAGAATAATGGCGTAAAGGTTCCTCATGGGATCTCCTAATATAAATGCCTGTTCAATTCGTTTTTGTAAGATAAATGTAGCAAATGAGCGGGTGTTTGGCTATTCAATGTCGACGCAGGACGGTTCGTCCCGTGCTGAAAATAAAAAAATTAGCTTCCGCTAAAAAATTTTAGCCTAATTTAAGATTTTAGCCTTGACTAATTAGCCGAGGTTAACTAAATTTAGTCTCGCCTAACTCAATTAGGCTTGTCTAAACATGGCTGGCGCGCGAAAATGCCGTGTTTAAGCAACGTTCGAACTAAAAAAGAGGTAACAATGGAAAACGAACACGTAAAACTCAGTCAGAGTTTGGAAGATTACCTGGAAATGGTGCATATGCTACGCCTGGCCCATGGAATCGCCCGCGTGAAAGATATTGCCGCTTCCCTGCAGGTGAAGATGCCCTCTGTGGCAAAGGCTATTCTGGAACTGAAAAAACTTGGCTTGGTGACTCAGGAACCTTATAGTGGTATCGAATTGACAGAGGCTGGCCAGAAGGCTGCCGCTGACGTACTGAACCGCCATATTCTCCTGAAAGGATTTTTAATTCGTCTCGGTGTTTCCGAAGCCATTGCCGATAAGGACGCTTGTTGCATGGAACATATCCTGTCGGCAGAGACTTTGTCTAAAATTGAAGACTTCATGAAGCCTTCTGAATCAGTGATCACGACTGTCAAAAAGTTGAAGGTCGCAAAGGGTAACAAGAAATGAGCTGTAATTGCGGCTGTGGCTGCGACGGAAAATCCAAGAAGTGGAACGTCGAGCCGAAATTCTCTGAACTTAAAAAGGGCGACAAGGTGGAAATCGTCGGCTACAACGATGGCGATGCCCGCTACAAGTCCAAGCTTTTGTCCATGGGTCTCGTCCGCGGCGTGACCTTGGAAGTGATGCAGATTGCTCCCCTGGGCGATCCCATTGAAGTAAGTGTTCTGAACTACCGCCTTTCTCTTCGTAGGGAAGAAGGCAATGTGTTGAATTTGAAGAGAGTTTAAGAGAATATTATGTCACCGAAACCGTTTACAATCGCTATAGCAGGAAACCCGAACTGCGGTAAGACTGCTCTGTTTAACGCCCTTACGGGCTCCCGTCAGAATGTGGGTAACTGGCCCGGCGTTACTGTGGAAAAGAAAGAAGGATTTTTCGACCTGGGATCCCGCCACATCCGCGTGGTGGACCTTCCGGGTACTTACGCCATCTTTGCAAACTCCGAAGACGAGCGTGCCGCTGTTGACTTTTTGCTGACCCGTGAAGCGGACTTGATTGTAAATATTGTGGATGCTTCCAACATCGAACGCAACCTGTTCCTCACTTCCCAGCTGGTGGATATGCAGCAGCCTATGGTCATTGCTGTGAACATGATGGACATTGCAGAAAAGCGCGGCCTCCATATCGATATGGAAGCTCTTTCCAAGCGTTTCGGTGTTCCTGTAGTTCCTCTTTCTGCGGTGAGCGAAAAGAGTGTTACCAATTTCATTAGCCAGATGGCCCATGTGATTTCTAGCCAGTTCGCCCTGCCGACCGCCTTGACCTATGGCGAAAAGGTGGAAACTGTCGTTAAGGAATTGGAACCTCAGGTTGAACCTGTTGCAAAGCTTTTGGATGCGGATCCTCGTTGGGTCGCCCTTATGTACCTGGGCAACGAAAAGAGCTACGCCGACAAGTTTGTCGAAGCTGGCGTGACTTTGGACAAGGCTGCAATCACTGCAAAGCTGGGCGAAGAATCTGAATTTGTTCTGGCTGATGCCCGCTATAGTATGGCCCATGATGTTGCCGGTGAAGTGATTGTTGGTGACCGCTCCAAGAAGACTTTCTCCGACAAGTTGGATTCCGTTCTCTTGAATCGCTGGCTGTCGCTGCCCATCTTTATGGTGGTGATGTACCTGGTGTTCTGGGTTGCAGTGACTATTGGTAGTGCTTTCATCGATTTCTTCGATGTGCTCTTCGGTGCTATTTTCGTTGATGGCCTGGGCTACTTGCTGGGTGACGTCATTGGCGCACCCGCCTGGATTACCGCTATTCTCGCCGACGGCGTTGGTGCAGGTATCCAGACCGTGTCTACCTTTATTCCGGTCATCTTCTTCATGTTCCTGTGCCTGACTTTTTTGGAAGATTCTGGCTACATGGCTCGCGCCGCCTTCGTGGCAGATCGCTTTATGCGATTCCTGGGCTTGCCCGGTCGTGCCTTTGTCCCCATGATGGTGGGCTTTGGTTGCGGCGTTCCCGGCATTATGGGCTCTCGCGTTCTCGAAAGCAAGCGCGAACGTTTCCTCACTATTTTCCTGGTGCCTTTCATGAGTTGTGGCGCTCGCCTTCCGGTGTATGCCTTGTTCGCAGCAGCCTTCTTTGGAAAACAGGCAGGAACCATTGTGTTTGCCCTCTACCTGGTCGGTATTGTTTTCGCCATCGTTTATGGCTTGTTCCTGAAGAAGTCCCTCTTTATGGGCCAATCCAGCAACTTTGTGATGGAATTGCCTAACTATCACTTGCCCAAGTTGAAGTCCCTGCTGATCCATTCCTGGCTGAAGCTGAAGGACTATGTGCTTCGTGCCGGTAAGGTGATTACCATTGCTGTGGCTGTCCTTGGTTTCCTCAACGCTTTCGGCTATGTGGATGGCAAGTTTACTGCCGGCAACGCAGACTCTGAAAATAGCTTGCTTTCCTCCGTAGGCAAGACCATTACTCCGGTGTTCGAACCCTTTGGTGTCGAAGAAGACAACTGGCCTGCATCCGTTTCCCTCTTTACCGGATTGCTGGCTAAGGAAGCTGTCATCGGCACTATGAACTCTCTGTACTCCATGGCTCCGAAGAGTGAAGCGGTGGAAGGCCCTCAGGCTGAACCCGCTGCACCTTCTGAAGCCGCAGAAATTGTCGCTGAGGAAGCCCCGGCTGTTGAAACCGCTCCCGTCTCTGAACCTGCCCCGTCACCAGAAGGAGAAACTGTGGCTGTTACCGACAGCACTGCCCCGGGTGTCATTCTGAGCGAAGGCCCCGCCGCACCTGGTGTCATTCTGAGCGAAGGCGTAGCCGAAGTCGAAGAATCTAGCGGTGAGGCCGCATCAGAATCTGCCGCAGAACCGACAGCCGAAACCGTTGCCGTCGCAGAACCCGCCGAAGAAGAAAAGCCTCTCATCGCAGGTGTTGACGAATGCCCTGCAGAAGAAGAGGAAGATGGTGCTCCTGATCTTAAGGCAGCATTCATTGAAGCTGTCTCTTCTATCCCTGCAAACCTCAGCGAAGTCTTTGGCTCTCTTACGGACATCCTGGGAACCTCTGGCGAACTTGAAGCCCAAAGCGCTGCAGAACTGAAGAAGGAAACCTTGGATAAAATTCAGGAAGCCAAGGTCTTGACCTGCGAAGAATACGCCGCTATCGAAACCTTCGGCGAAGAAGAAGATGACGAAAAGACCCGCGAAGAAGTCTTTGCAAAGCTTGCTGCTGCAGGCGTTGAACTTGACGAAGATGCCATGGGCGCTCTTGAAGAAGGCGACCTCAGCGAAACTGCCGATATCTACGCTAACCTTCGCTCCTACTTCCATAATGGCGGTCACGACGGGTTCAACTGGCAGGTGTTTGCCTTCCTGGTATTCATCCTGCTGTACGTGCCTTGCTTGGCTGCCATGGGCGTTGTGGTTCGCGAAATCGGCCTGGGTCTTGGCGTGCTGATGGCGACTGTTCAGACGATCCTTGCTTGGGCCATTGCCGTACTTCTCTACCAGATTCCTGTGGGCGGAAGCACCGGCTGGATTGTCACGGCAGTGATTGTCCTCATTGGTACTGGAATCTTCCTGAAACTCTTCGGTATGAAGGCCAATAAGGAAAAGAGATTCGAGGATTAAAGTCCTCGTGTCATTCTGAACGAAGCGCAAGCGGAGTCGAAGAATCTAGCAGATTTCTTAATTCAAAAACGTAAATCGGGGCCGTTGGAACGTGTCTCCTCCAACGGCCCTAATTTACAAACTCGTAGTTAGTCTAGTCTAATAAAGTTTACTTAAGCTAAAAATAACTGCACGGCGATTATCCATTAGATGATGGCAATGCCCGGCACAGCCTTTAAAGTTTATAACAAAAAGAAAAAGGAAAAATAATGAAAGGCGAATTTAAGTCGCCAAGTAAATTTGTTTAACTTGCCTAGAAATATACTCTAATGGGGTGAGAAATCCAAGTCGTTTTCTCGGCCGATTGTTC
>NZ_QGDU01000040.1 GCF_003149045.1 Fibrobacter sp. UWR4
GAACAATCGGCCGAGAAAACGACTTGGATTTCTCACCCCATTAGAGTATATTTCTAGGCAAGTTAAACAAATTTACTTGGCGACTTAAATTCGCCATATAAATGGAGATGAAGGACCTTGGCTTTGGTTTAACGGCAATACAGAAAATTATACAGGATATGACATTTCAAATTGGGGCGGTCTTTGCGTAGAATACTCTTCCGATCAAAATTTCAGTCTGAGAGTTCAGTCCTTGCATGAAGAATCTCCCAGTAAATATCAGTATGCAAGTGTTGCATTAGACTCTGGTCTGCATCGTACAAAAAAGTTCGTTTGGGATTCCTGGAATTCTTCCTCTGATAAAAATACTGTCATAAAGTCTGCAAATAGCTTGAACTTCTATGGTGAAAAAGATCTTCAAGGCATCATAGAAATTGAAAGAATTACGACAATCAACAAAGTGAAAAATCTATTTTCACGAAATTGTATTGAAGCTGATTCCACGTGTTTCTATTGGAATGGAAAAAAAAGCGTGAACATGAAAGATGTTCGTCCTGATTCAGCTTGGGTGGCTTTGATTCCTAGTGATAGTGAATCTAGGTTGCTAACTGAAGCGGGTGATACTTTGGGTGGAAAAATAGGTAGTCAAATAATACCGAATTCTGCTTTTGTTGGATGTGATGGCATATGTGGTACATTTATTCCTAAGAATGGTACATACGTTCAGGTCTCTTTAAGTCATGCTTTTGCTGCTGATTTGACAAAAGAAGATGGTATCTGTATGTCGTATCTAAGTTCAGCAGATCATACTGTTTTTATCCTTTCGAAGGAAACGAGTCAGGGCTATTCTAAGATGAGTGGGAATTTGGAAAAGGCTACATCAGTAAAAATGGTGAATGTGAAATGGAGTGACCTTTCAAAAGATTTTTTCCCTGAAGTGACTTTTGAAAACTTTTTTGAAGGAGACGTTATTATCTCAGTGAACTTGCAAGGTAATTTTCAAGAAAACGTTAAATTCAATATTTTCGAAATAGGTAGTTATGGAACCTGCAAGGGTGTTTATGAGGTTCCAGACTGGTTTAAGTCGAATTAATTCTTCTCAATCACTTCCACAGTCAGCTTGTTGAAGGCGAGCTTGCCGCCTTCGTGGATCTCAAGGGCGGCACGGAATACCGTGTCGTTCTTTTTAAATGGCTCCAGAGTGGGAGTACATTTTTTCTTGAGAAGTTCTTCTACTTCTTCGTCCGAGAACTCGCGTTGATAGAAAATCTTGGGAATGCCGTAATTGCAGTGGTTGTTCATGCAAACGTATGCGGATACGTTATTGCCGTTGGCGTCTGTTCCGCTGCGGAATCTAAGCTGGTCTCCGCAAACAGGGCAGGGAAGGTCTCGTCGCAGGAATTCAAATTCGACGCGGCCGATGGGGCTTAGTTTGAGGTAGGCGTCAAAGGTGTCGCCTTTCTTGCTCTTGAATCCGCTGATCAGTTCGGTCTTTTCTCCGGAGAGCAATGCCTTGATATCTGCTGCACGGAGCTTCTTTCCTGCTACGGATTTGAACAGGGTGAACTTGCAATCACAAGGATTGCCTTGTTCATCCCGATCTGTGCCCTTGCCAGTACAAAAAATTGCGTTCTTATTTTCTTCCAGCGTATGCTTACAAATCGGACACTTGTATTTTGTTTCTGTTCCGTGGAAGTGACCGTCGTTCTCGAAGGAGAATGTTGCCTTGTGGTCGCTGTCCCAAATTACCTTGGCGCTGAAGGATTGGCCTTTCTTGGTAATAAAATCGGTGATGACGTCGGTGGCGCCGTTGTTGAAAAGTTCTGCAATTTCCTCGTCGGTCATGATGTGGCCGGCGATGGTCTTGAAGAAGACAAAATCGCAAGTAGATTCTGCGTTTTCTGGACCTAGATTACTTTCGCAGGTAAGGCGGTTGCCGGAGTCCAGGATCTGCTTGCCGCATTTTGGACACTTGTAATTCGTGGGGGAGGATGCCCTGGGTTCATCGCTGAATTCAAATCCGATGTTGCCGTCTTCGGCCAGAGTGAGGGTGGCGCTGAAGGTGGTTCCCTTTTTGCTCTTGAATCCGCTGAGTAAGTCGGATTTTCCTGTGGCCAGAAGCTTTGCCATTTCTGCGTGGCTCAGGGTGCGGCCTGCAATAGTGTGGCCTGCCTTGAATCCGCATTCGCTGTTCTTGCAAACGTAACCCCAGGGGGCGATTTCCATGGGTTGGCTGCATTTAGGGCAGGGCAGGGCGTCGGTAACGGTTTCTCTCTCGAACTGGCTGCCGTATTTTTCCTTCAGGTGGACGAATAGTTCCCGCACATAGTCCATGATGCCATCGCGGAATTCTACGGGAGTCAAGAGTCCTTTTTCCACCTGCGAGAGTTTGTATTCCCATTCGCCAGTCATTTCTGGAGACTTGACTTTTTCATCCATCAAGTCAATGACTTCGCGGCCTCTGGCGGTACTGATCAGGTAATTTTTCTGGGCTTCAATGAAGCCGCGCTTCTTCAAAGTCTCGATGATGCCTGCCTGGGTTGCAGGAGTTCCAAGACCGCGATCCTTCATGGCTTCGGCAAGTTCTTCATTCTCAATTTGCTTACCGGCAGTTTTCATGGCGGCGAGGAGAGTTGCTTCGGTATAGTACTTGGGCTTGCTCTTCTTTTTTTTCTGAAGCTCTACGGTGTCGAAGGGGGCCTTGTCGCCAACGTTCCAATCCGGGAAGGCGTCTACGATGTTGGTGATGTCGTCGGAATTGCCGCTATCACCGCTTTCGGCTGCGTCGCCGCCGGCTCCTGAACTAGAATCACTTTTTTTGGAAGTCTTCTTTTTCTTTTCTTCCTTCACAAGCGCACGGAAACCCAGGTCCTCGTTTTGCTTCAGTTTTAATCTAAAGACTTCCTGCCTGTCACCCTGAGGACTCTCAGGGTCGGCTGTATGCGGGCTGGCCAACAAAGCCTCCATTTCGTTCCAAACGTAGGGCTTTAACCATGCCTGGATAAAACGTTCCTTTGCCAGGTTGTAGATGTTTTCTTCCATCTCGGGAAGACCATTCGGCTGTTCGCCTGTAGGGATAATTGCGAAATGGTCCGTCACCTTGCTGCTGTTGATGAAAACGAAGTTTTCGCTTTCGGGGCGCATGATCCCTTGTTGGGCGGGGGTGGCCAGGCGAGCTGCCAGCTGGTAGGCTTCCTGCTTCATGGTGTCGGGCAGGTAGGCGGAGTCCGTACGAGGATATGTTAGAAGTTTTTTTTCGTAAAGATTCTGGGCACAGTCCAACACCTGCTGGGCGCTGTACTTAAAACGCTTGTTGCCTTCCTTCTGCAGTTCTGTCAGGTCGAAAGGCTTCTGGGGAAACTGCTTTTTCTGCTGGACATCGATGGCGGTAATAACCGCTTCTTCTGGCGGGGAACACTTATCGACTACGGCCTGGGCCGGTTCTTCTTTCTCGAAGACGGCTACCTTTAACGGGACGCCTTGCTGAGGTGTCTCAGCATCGGCTTTTTTCGTGTCGGACTTTGTATCCCGATCGGGATGCAAAAGCTGTGCCTGGAAACCTTTCCAGGTACCGACCACGCTGTAGTAGTACAGTTCCTTAAACTGTTCGACGACGGTATCCCGCTCCACAATCAGGTTGAGGGTGGGCGTCTGTACACGGCCCACGGAAATCATCTTGCCACGGCCGGCGGTAAGTGTGTAGGCTCGGGTGGCGTTGAGGCCCACCATCCAGTCCGCACGTTGACGCAGGCGTGCTGCAAAACTAAGGTTCAGACGTTCCGTGGCATCTTCCAGATTTTTCCATGCTTTGTCTAAATCCTTGGCCACGTAGCTGTTCACCCAAAGGCGCTTTACCTGCTTCTGGCGGAAGGCGGGGGTGTAATCCAGAATCAAGTCGAAAATCAGGTTACCTTCGCGACCCGCATCCGCTCCGTTCACAAGAACGTCTGCCTTATTCATCATGTCCCGCACCACAGCCAATTGCTTCTTGGTGCTTTCGATTTCCATCAGGCGGAATTTTTCGGGGAGCAGGGGGAGATTGCTTAGACGCCAGCCACCTTCAAAACCGGGATAGGCGTCCAGGGGGGCCAAGGTAATCAAGTGACCGACACACCAGGTAATGCAATGGTTCTGCCCAATCAGGCAGCCGTCGCCCTGGGTGAACTTTTCGCCTTCCAGGCGTTCCAGCATTGGTCTATAATGCTGGTTTGCAACGGAAGGTTTTTCTGCCACTAGAAGAATCATAGTGGCAAAGATATGAATTTTTCGTTAAAGAATTTGGTGTGCTCGCTTTCTAGACGGGTGCCACGTTCATAAATCCACAGGTAGCAATCTTCGTCCACCACTTCGTAGTCGGAACCGCCGTTGAAAACATTGGCTACACCGTATTGCTCGTGATCCTTGCAGAGGGCTACCTTGCAATTCAGAATTATGGATAAATTCATGCATGCCTGTTCCAGTGCGCCGTTATCCAAATCCTCACTTTTCAAGGTGAATTTGGACGTATCCTTGGAATTAAACTTTAATCCAATGCTTTCGAAGTCCTGCTCGATCCAGGATTGCTTTGCACCTAGTTCGGCAGAAGGGGAAATGCGGCCTCTGATGGTGAATTCGTGTTCCATATTTTTCAATTTAGAAATTCAGAACGAACTCTGTTTGAATCGGTTCTGTTCGTCCCTTGCCGAATTGAAAAATTCTTTGTATATTCCAAGGTATGAAAAAGATTCTAGACCTACGACTTCTACTTTGCATCGCTCTTCGTGATACTGAGGCGAGGTTTTAGGCTATTATCTAGAATCAATCAAAGATTTTAACCAATAAAAAGGCCCGCTTCGAATATGTCGCGGGTCTCTTTTTATGGTCAATTTTTTATTTTTGATGCGTAAAATTTGATACTTGCGGCATATTGATGCCGGCAGGAGATAAGAAAGATGAAATGTATGATGGATTGCGCCGATCAGGCAAGAAAACCGTTCTTTTATGACGTCACCCTCCGTGACGGTAACCAGGCTTTGCCCAAGCCATGGAATAATGCTCAGAAGAAGGATGTTTATCTTCAGCTGTTGAAGCTGGGCGTCCAGGGTGCCGAAGTGGGTTTTCCCGCTTCTTCTGAAATGGATTTTGAATCTGTAAAGGAACTGGCTCAGCTTACTGCCGAAATGGCTGCCGCAGGCGACGAAGTTGCCCAGAAGGTGGTTGTCTCCGGTTTGGCCCGTTGCGTACCTAGCGATATTCAGCGTTGCTGGGAAGCTGTCCAGTATGCACCTCATCCCCGTATCCATACTTTCCTGGCTACTAGCCCCCTCTCTATGGAACATGTGCTCCACATGACTCCGGAACAGGTGAAGGCCCGCGCTGTAGATTGCGTGAAGCTGGCCAAGTCTTTGGTAGGCGACAAGGGTGACGTGGAATTCAGTTGCGAACACTTTGGCGACTGCCTGGAAAACATGGATTTCGTTATCGAAGTCTTGAAGGCTGTGGTGGAAGCTGGCGCAACTACCTTGAATTTGCCCAATACTGTGGAACGTTACCGCCCCATGCTGTACATCTCCCAGATCAAGCAGGTGTACGATGCAATGCCTAAGAACGTGACCATTTCTGTTCACTGCCATAACGACTTGGGCATGGCAACTGCAGCTACCGTGGAAAGTTTCTTTGTGGGTGCAACTCAGCTGGAAGTTGCCCTGAATGGCTTGGGTGAACGTTGCGGTAACACCAACTTCTACGAAGTGGCTCTGGGCCTGCACAATTCCGGCGTAGATACCGGCCTGCACCTGGACAAGATTTACGAAACCGCCATCTTGATTTCCCAGTGGTCCGGCGTTAGCATTTATACTCGCGCCCCGCTCATTGGTGCCGAAGCTATCGTTCACCGTAGCGGTATCCATCAGGATGGCGCCTCCAAGACCAAGGACATGAAGAAGGGTGCATACCGCCCCATCGACTATTCCATCATTGGCCGTAACCAGAACGATTCTCTCAGCTTTACCAGCCAGAGCGGTCGTACCGCCGTGTACGAAATCATCACCAAGTTCGGTTACAAGCTGAGCCTGGCTGAAGCCGCCGAACTGCAGCCCATCCTCAAGAGCTACAGTGAAAAGGAAGGCGAAATGAGTGCCGAACGTGTTCTGGATGTGTTCCGCGAACAGCGTGTTAACGTCAACGGACGCCTGATTTTCAACAACATTGAGGTGATTCCCGACGAAGGTCGCTTTATCTTCCACTTCAAGAAGGATGGTGAAGCCTTGGTCAAGTCCGTGACCGCCGAAGGTCCTATCGAAGCTGGTCTCATTTTGATGCGTGAAATCGGCATGCCGGTGGAACTGATCAAGTACCGCCAGGTTGTGGTTCCCGAAAAGGATAAGCTGTGGGCTGGTCGCGGTCTCAGCCGCATCGTGCTGAAGGGTAACAACAAGGAAGTGGAAGGCCGCGGTGTAAGTAGCGATACTCTCAAGGCTAATATGCGTGCCCTCTTCGGTGGCGTGAACTTGCTGTATAGGTAGTAGGAAGTAGACGGTAGGAAGTGACAGTAGGCAGTAGGTAGAAGGAAGTGGAAAGTGCTTGGTAGATTGATTCGTCCTTTTAAGAGAATCAAGGAATCGTTGACTGACAAGATCAGCGGTTTCGTTGGTCCTATTAAGAATGCGTTAAACGATTTGCGAGGTAAGATTCCAAGTCCCAAGGCCTTTGCTGGTTCCGAAGATGCTGCTGACGGAGACGAAAATGCTGTTGCAGTATCCCAAAAGCCTGGATTGCTAGGACGTCTCAAGAACTTCAAGAATTCCTTGAAGGAAATGAGTGACATGCAGAAATTGATTCTCTTGACAATCGCCATTTGCCTTCCTGCAGGTATTTTGATTTCCACGTTGCTGGTGGGCTTCATCAAGAAGCGCAAGAAGAATGGATAAGTTCAAACTTTCCGAACGTTTACCGAAGGACTTGACCCCAAGTCCTTTTTTTGCAGAACTGGAACGGACGAAAAAGGATTGTCCGGATTACATCGACATGACCGTCAGTTCTCCTGTTCGTGTGGGACTTCCGGTGGAATTGGACTCCGCAGTGGATTCCGCCCGCAAACAGTTCGGCTGTTGGTCTCCGGACGCCTCGGGCTGGCGTGAGGCTCGGGAAGCGGTCGCTCAGTACTACAAGGAACGTGGGGGAGTCTTCACCGCAAATCAGGTCATCATTACCGCCAGTACCAGCGAAGCCTACTCCGTTCTTTTCAAAACCTTCTGCAATCCAGGGGATGTCATCCTTACTCCTATGCCGGGTTATCCGCTATTGGATACACTGGCTCAGTTGGAGCACCTGGAATGTGCGCCTTATTTTTTGAAGCTGATTTGGGATAAACCGCAACGCACGCTGGCTCAGTTAAAGTCCCGCGAACAACCTACGGCCCAGTTCCGTTTTGTCGTTGATACGGATAGCTTGCTGACTGCCCCGGAACGTTCCCGCATCTTGTTGCTGGTGTCGCCCCACAATCCGACAGGACATGTCGTTTCTCTTCAGGAATGGAACGAAATTGTCCGCTTCTGCGAAGAGAACAACTTGATCCTTGTGGTGGATGAAGTTTTTGGCGACTACGGATTTAGCAATGATGTCAAACGTAGCTGGCAGTACCTCCGGGGAGGCCTTGCAGAAAGTCATTCTGAACTTGTTTCAGAATCTGCTTTGGGGGACTATTTTGACTGTGGCGGAAACGATGTGGTCTATGCTCCCGTCGATGGACCCAAGTGCCCCATCTTCTGGCTTAACGGTTTAAGCAAGGCCGTGGGTGCGCCTCAGTTGAAGTTCGGCTGGATGGCATTCTACGCGCCCCGCGAAAGATTTGAAGAAATACGCGCCGCCCTGGAATTTGTGGAAGACGCCTACCTCAGTACATCCTCCTGCGCACAGGCTCTAGCTGCTCCGCTTCTTGCGAACTCCGCTGAATATGAAACCTTGGTCACCGAGCGTCTAAAACTGAACTGGGAAACGTTGCGCGCTGCATTCCCCAGCAAGTACTGCCCCAAGGTTCTTGGGGGCTGGTACGCCGTAGTCCATCTGGGCGAAGACGATGAAGAACTGACTCTGCGCTTGCTCCGGGAAAAACATGTGCTGGTGCAGCCCGGATTCTTCTTTGATTTCGAAGAAGACGGTTGGATCGTGATTAGTTTGTTACAAGAACCTCCGCAGTTTGCGGAAGCTGTGCAGCGGATTGCTGAGCTCAGTTAAAAAACGTTTTTACGTATAAGGCGATGATTTTGTGTGGTTTTATACGTAAAATTCTGTACAAATTAACGCTAAATCGTCTTTTTTTAAGGTGAATTTCAAAAAAAATCCTTTGAAAATGGCTGAAAATGCTCTCGCTGAGCCTTTTTACATTCAAAGGAGATAATTTTGTTTTGTACAAAGTAATTCTTTTACCTATAAAAATACTCTTGGATGAAGTTTTATACGTAAATCGAGTGATAAAGCTTGATGTGGAGTCCTGCTAAGAGCGGGGTTCGCAAAATCACTAGCCGTACACTTCGTACTTGGCGTCGCGTTCCACAGGTTCCAAACCTTCGTTCATAATCAGTTCGCGCATGCGTGCGGGACTCATGCCTACGGGAACCTTGGCGCCTGCGGCGTGGGTAATCTTCTCTTCGATGATGGTGCCGTCCAGGTCGCTTGCACCGGAGTGCAATGCCTTCATGGCGGTTTCGATACCCATCTGGATCCAATAAGCCTTGATGTGGGGGAAGTTGTCCAGGAACAGGCGGGCTACAGCTACCGTGCGGAGGATGTCTTCCTGGGAAGTCATGTTGGGCACGATATTGTGGAGGGCGTTGTGTTCCGGATGGTAGACCAGCGGAATAAAAGCAAAGAATCCCGGAGCCTCGTCCTGCAAGTCGCGGAGCATTCTCATGTGGGCGATGCGGTGTTCCGGCTTTTCAATATGGCCGAAAAGCATGGTGGCGTTGGTGGGAATTCCGATCTTGTGGGCGGCACGATGAACGTCCAGCCATTCCTCGCCGGTTTCCTTACCCGGGCAAATTTCATCACGGACGCTCTGTACCAGGATTTCGGCACCGCCGCCGGGGAGGGCGTCAAGACCTGCACCCTTCAGGGTTTCCATAATCTGCAGGGGCGTCTGGCCGGAGAGCTTGGCAAAGTGGGCGATTTCAACAGCGGTAAAGGCCTTCAGGTTCACCTTGGGGAATTCGTCGCGGAGCTTGCGCAACATTTCAATGTAGTAATCGAAGGGGTGGTCGGGATGGAGGCCTCCGACAATATGAAGTTCTCGGGCGCCGCCATTGATGGCGAAGGCTGCCTTGTCGCGAATGGTATCGTAGTCCCAGTCGTAGGCGGTCACGCTATCCTTCTTGATTTTGCTAAATGCACAGAACTTGCAGTGCAGAACACACACGTTGGTGTAGTTAATCTGGCGGTTGTTCACCCAGTAAACGGACTTGCCGTGGCGACGCTCCTTTTCGGCGTTGGCCATGGCGCAAAGTTCGTCCAACGGGGCGTTCAAAAACAAATCAAGAGCTTCGGATTCAGTCATTCGGGACATGCTTCAAATGTAGAAAAAACGATCCTGCAATGAAGTCGTCAGAAGAAAACGCGTGGTCTTGTATTCCTATATCTATTTTTTTTGATTCTTGATTAATTAGGTCCCGAATATGATCAAAAACCGGTTTCATTGGGGGCCGCCATAAGTGAACAGCCCTGCAACTAAGCAAAAAGTCCAGCTGTAAAGCTGGACTTTTTGTGTAGTAGCGGGGGCAGGACTTGAACGCTGCGACCTTCGGGTTATGAGCCCGACGAGCTACCAACTGCTCCACCCCGCGTCGAGGTGAAACCATATATAGAAAAACCCCTGACTATTGTCAAGGGCTATTGTTTCTTTTTTTAAAGGACTTTAATAAACCTGCATATTAGACAAATTTTTTGAGGATGTGCTTGCAGGATACGAAATAATCAATACCGCTCAAGATGGTTGCTGTGGTGATAACTCCCATGACGATTGTGGGGAAGGTGTCCCAGATGTCATTGAAACCAGGAATCAGTGCGCGTATCGGGTCGATTGCTCCTGCGAGAATGGCGACGATTCCGATGCCTTGCAGGGCTGTTTTCCATTTGCCACTGCGACGTGCCGGCATAATCAAGCCTTCGCTTGCTGCAAGTGTACGGAGTGTTTCCACGCTGGATTCGCGGAAATAAATGACGGCAACCATCCATACGGGTGCATAACCTGTAGCGATGAAGCACATAAAAATGGTCATGTTGGAAATCTTGTCGCTGAACGGATCAAGATACTTTCCAAGAGTACTGACTTCGCCCATCGCACGAGCCAATTTGCCGTCCAAAAAATCCGTGAGCATGAAGCCCAGAACCATTATCAGAGAAAGAACTTTAAACACCAGACTGTTGTTGCTGTAGTTCAGGTCGTTATCGTAGAAGAATACCCACAGGAAGAAGGGCGTCAGAACGATGCGGCTCATGGTGAGCTGGCTTGCGATGGATAGGGGCTTGCGATGGGCTGGATCGCGGTAGTACCAGTAGGCGTAGGCCACTGTTGCCGCTGATATCAGTAGGATGGAAGTCACCATGCATATTTGCTGGTATCCTTCCAAATTCAGAAGGTAAACCGCCATGGTGATGGTTATGGACAGGTTTGCCAATTTGCTCCAGCGACGCTTGCGGGGAAGCTGCTTGCCTTCGCGGAGAACTCCCAGGGAGAATAGCGTGTGCGCAATAAGACGGGCTAGTAAAAAAACGCAACCGACTGCCAGCAATTTTTCTGCGGATGCATTCTGCATCAGGTCACGGACGAATATGCTGGTCATCACGACGAAGGAAAGAAGTCCGTCTATGAAATTAAGCCATAGCCTGTAATAGGGCTTTTCCAATTCCTGGGAATGAAGCTGGTAAAGGTTTACCCATCCCATGATCATAGCCATCAGGACGAATGCGGTGGCGGTCTTTGCCATGCCCTGCCAGATAAAGATAATGACCGCTACAAATACTAGTGCGCGGAGGACGCTCCAAATTCTTGTACGGAGTCTAACTTCTTCCTTTTGCTTTTCGGGAAGATTGAGAATATCGGTTTCTTTTATTTCTTCGCTCATTTTTCTTCTTCTTAAAACTTGACCTAAAATCTATAAATTTTCGTCAAGCAGTTGCTTGGCGTGTTCTCGAACGGTTTCGGAATCACCTCCCAGCATTCTCGAAATTTCAGCAATACGACCGTCTCGGTCTAGGTCCACCACAGAAGTGAATGTTCTACCGTCGATTTCCGTCTTGCTTACTGCCAACTGGTTTGCTGCACGACTTGCCACCTGATGGAGGTGGGTGATGGTTAAAACCTGGTGGTGCCTGCCCAGGTTACGGAGGGCGACGCCAATGCTGTTGCCTACTTCTCCGCTAATGCCGGAGTCCACTTCGTCAAAGATTAGCAGGGGGACCTTGTCCAGTTCTGCCATGACGCTCTTGATGGCGAGCAGCAGACGGGACAGTTCACCGCCGGATACGGCCTTCTGCAAACTCTTACGACCTTCGCCAGGGTTTGGGGCCAGCAGAAATTCAATGCGATCGGCGCCCAGAGACGTTAAAGACTGCTTTTCGATAGATGTGCTAAATTCGGCCTTAGGCATTCCCAAGGTATGGAGGATGTCGCTTACGGCACTGTCGTAACGTTTGGCGGCTTCTGTTCTTGCGGTAGTAAGCTGACCTGCGATTTTCTCCAGTTCGGTCAGTGCCTTCTTGGATTGGCGAGATAATTCCTCCAGATCCGCATCCAGATTTTCCAGGCTGGACAATTCTTCTGCGCGCTGTTCGGTAAGGGATATCAGACCAGCCACGTCTGTACGATACTTGCGCTTCATTTTTTGAATTTGGGCAATGCGGGCGTTTGCTCTGTCGATTTCTGCAGCACTCATGGCGGCGGAGGGACGGAGGCGCTGCAAATCCTTGCAGATACTTTCGAAGGGGTCGTAAACCTCTTCCAACGCCTTCAGATCTTCTTCGTAATTCGGGCACTTGATGGCCAGCGTATGCATCTTGGACTGCAAAATTTGCATCTGGTCCAACAGTCCGTTTTCTCCCGCAAGCATTCCCTGGATTTCGTCCAGCAGGCGGTGTTCCGCTTCGCTCTTGCTGGCACTGCTGACTTTCTCTTCCAAGGTTTCTTCTTCGCCTTCCTTTAAGGCAGCCTTGGAGAGTTCCTCGTACTGGAACTTCAGGAAGTCTTTTTGTGCGGCAAGATTCTTTGCTCGTTCCTCTGTTTCGGAAATCTTGTTCTGGATTTCATTCCAGAGATTCCACTGCTTGGTGTATTCGTCCAGAAGCAGAGCGTTGCCTGCATAATCGTCCAGCATCTTCACATGGGTGCGTGTGTCACGGAGGAGTAGCTGTTCACTTTGCCCGTGCATCTGGATCAGTTCTTCGCCAAGACGTTGCAGGTCGGATAGGTTCACCATGGAACCGTTGACGCGGGCGCGGCCCTTTCCGCTTTCCGTGACTTCGCGACGAATTACGAGTTCGTCATCGGGGTCGATTCCGATTTCTTCTAGAATGTTCTGGACCTGGGGTTCCTTGCTAATGTCGAAAGTGGCTTCTACTACGGCTTTTTCTTCGCCGGTACGGACCATGGAACCCTGGGCTTTGTCTCCACAGACAATCCTTAAGGATTTCAAAAGTACAGACTTACCTGCACCCGTTTCGCCGGTAATGGCAGTAAAACCCTGACGGAAGGGAACTTCTGCCTGGGCAATTAAAGTAAAACCATTAATAGAAAGAGACTTTAGCATAGTGCGGATAAACTAGAAAAAAGCAAGCGTCAAAAGTTGACAGCCGGGCTGCTTCTCGAATTCGATGATGGAGCGGTAGATGGGGCGGCCTTCCTTGCGGTACTTCTTTTCAAAGCCGGTCATGATGCCTTCGGTAGGTTCGGCAGTGTTACGAACCAGGACCTTGCAACCGGGGAAGTTGTCGAATACTTCCAGGGCGACTTCGTTATATTCCTTGTGATCGGTGCCCCAGTAGAAAATTCTCTTGCCAGGCTTCAAGACGCGAGCTACCTGTTCCAGAAAGTCGGGGCGGAGCAGGCGGTTCTTGTGGTGACGTTCCTTGGGCCACGGATCCGGGAAGTACATGTGGAACGCGTCCACGGTGTTGTCCTTGACTGCGTCACGAAGGAAATAGAAAACGTCTCCGCGGAGCATGCTTGCGTTTTCCAGGACGCCTGCCTTGTTCATCTTGCGCTGTGCAAATGCAGCCCAGGTGTAGTCCCACTCGCTACCCATGATGTAGTAGTCGGGATGCTTCGCGGCGTAGTCGGAAATAAAACTTCCCTTGCCGGAACCAATTTCCACTTCGATGTGGTCGTTGTGGTTAGGGAACATGTCCTTCCAGTCGAAGTCCAGTTTGTGGGGGAGTCCATCGGGAGTGGCGATGGGCTTGCGGTCGCCATTGGTACGGAATACGTAGTGCCAGAGACTCTTTGCGTTTTCGTCTTCCTTCAAGTCGCGGAAAAATTCCGGGATGACCACCTCCTTTTCGGTGGTGACTTCTTCAACTTCGTTTTTTACTTCTTCACTCATATTTCGTTCCTTACGTCATCCTGGAGCATAGCGATTGGATCCATGACGATTATTAAAATTTGGCTATAACAGGATTGCGATCTTATCCAGGAATTTCTCCGGAATCTTCTTGGCAATGACATCCCTAATGTATTTGTCGGAATACTTCATGGAGAAATGGCTTAGGATAATCTTTTCGCACTTTACGCTGTCGCCCATTTCGTTCAAGGCACTCACGATGTCGTTGATATGACTGTGTCCCTTCTTAACGCTCATGGATTCATCTTCCGGAGACAGGAAGGTGCATTCCGTAATCAAGACCTTGGACTGGAAAACTCTGTAGTTGTCCAGCAAGCTTTCTCCCATGCAATCACCCATGAAACTGACCAGGGGGTCGTAAACTTCGCGAGTGATTTCCACGTTGTTTTTACGCAGTTCAATCAGTTCTGCGGGAGTTTTCTGCAGGAATTCGTCCTTCAGTTTTTTCTTGTAATGGTAAAGGGTTCCACCCATGGCTGGAATGGAATGCTTTACTTCAAAAACTTCCAGAGCGAGATCCTTTCGATATTCCAGGAATCGCATTTCGTTGGGGCTGACGGGAATGATGTTGGGGTAGCGGAACTTGTTTTCAGGAACCCCTTCGAACATGGCTTCCGCCCGAATCCATTCCTTGGCGCCTTCGCAGATGAAATCGGGCATGTAGTAGACGCTGTCACGTTCTACGCCCATCATCTTGCGCAGGCTATGGTGACGCATGAGGCAGCGTCCGTGATCGCCGTGGGCATGGGTCAGGAAGACGTGATTGAGGGATGTTGCGGATAGGGGACATTCTCCCATGTCCACGCAAAAATCCAACTCTGACATCTGTAGGTAAGTGGCGAGCCCGGAGATGGAAAAACCAGCAACGGAGGTGCAGGAGGTGTCTACATGGACCTGCCTGAGGGCGTTGTGGATGTGCTTGTTTTCGGGAGCCATATTTGCCTTGAATTCTTGTTTTTTCGGTGGCAAATTTAGCAAAAAAAAAGGTCCCCTTATGGGGACCTTCCTGAAACCTAGGGGAGATTTGCTTACTTTGCTCTTCTCTTCTGTTCCTCGGAAACCAACTTTTCGTAATCGGCGCAGCTCATGGTCTCGATGTGGTTACCCATGGCTCGGCTACGGGTTCTGTCGTTGCCCTTCTTTTCGGGAATGCGGAAGCAGAAACTGTAGTTGGTACCCTTGTCCGTCGGGATGCCCATCTTGAAGATGCGGATTCTATCGGACTTGCTGGTGTAAATTTCGTGGTAATCGTAGGTATTCTTGATCTTTTCAAGACGCTTTTCCTGGCTGAACAGGATTTCGTCGGTAATAGGACCGTCCAGATAAATCGGCAGGGAGTTCTGGAAACGGAGTTCCATCTTGTCGCCGCTCTTGACGATGGAGGTTTCCTGAGGCTTGATCAGGTAACGCTGCTGAGGAACGTTCTTATAGGCCAGGGTGCGAACCGTACGGACACCGCACATTTCTCGCATGTCGGGCTGCTCAACAAAGTCGATATCTCGGCAGATAGGGGGAAGGTTTGTGGGGACTTCCAGGTTTTCTCCATTGGAGGAACCTGCGCAGCCGGCCAAGAAGGAGAGCATCACGATGCTAGAGAGCAGCAAAAATTTTGATTTCATGCTTTTAAATATAATATTATAAATAGCTTATGTGATTTATTTCTTTTGATATTGTAAAAAAGATTTTCAGGAAAAATGCTGAGAAAATGGACTTTTGTAAAGTTTTATTTACTAAATGGGCGGTTTGGGGCTGAAAACGGTCAATTTGCAGGGGTGTTCAATAAAAAAGTCTTTTTTGACACAGAGTGACAAATGAAATAGCTATTATTGTGCCCCGGAATTAAGATTGGGTAACAAATGAATATATACAGTTGGAATGTTAACGGCATTCGCTCTGCATTAAAAAAGGATTTTGAGAGTTGGTTTAACTCTGTTAAGCCTGACATCCTGTGCCTACAGGAAGTCCGTGCCGAAGAAGACCAGATTCCCGAAAGTATTACCAAGGCCGACGGTTATTTCTCCTACTGGAATCCCTGTGCTCGCAAGAAAGGGTACAGCGGTGTTGGAGTGCTGACCCAGATTGAACCGGACCAGGTCAACTATGGTTTCGATATTGAGGAATTCGACTGTGAAGGCCGCGTCCTCCAGCTAGTATTTCCGGATTGGGTCCTGAACTGCATTTATTTCCCTAATGGTGGTTCCGGTGATGACCGCCTGGATTATAAACTTCGTTTTTACGATGCCTTCCTGGAAAATTGCAAGAACTGGATCAGTAACGGCAAGCATGTCGTTACTGTGGGTGACTACAATACTTGTCATAAGGAAATCGATATTGCCCGTCCCAAGGAAAACGAGAATGTCAGTGGCTTCTTGCCCATTGAACGAGCCTGGATGGACAAGTACGTAGAAAACGGCTTTGTGGATAGCTTCCGTAAGCTGCATCCGGACCAGAGGGATATTTACTCCTGGTGGAGCAACCGCTTCGGCGCTCGTGCCCGTAACGTAGGTTGGCGTCTGGACTATGCCTTTGTAGATATGGGTCTTGTGCCGAATATCGTTGCGTCCAATATCCATACAGAAGTGAAGGGTTCCGATCATTGCCCCATTAGCATTGAATTGGAGCCGCCTTTCGCTCCGCTTCCTATTAAAAAGGCCGAAGAATAATTCAGCTCGTAATCAAATAGACCTGTATAAGAAAGCCCCGCAACGATGCGAGGCTTTTTTTACGGCATTCCAGAAAAGAACAAAAAAAGACCCGCCATTTCGGACGGGTCTAGTACTTAGAGCCCAGATCGGGAGTCGGACCCGAGACCTCTTCCTTACCAAGGAAGTGCTCTACCACTGAGCTACCTGGGCTTTTTCTAGGTGAGCCCAAAGATAGTTCATTTTATGAAAACTTTCAAGGGGAATTTTTGAAAAAAAGGAAGAATAAAAAACAAGTTCCTGGTTTGATGGCCAGAAACTTGCTTAATTTGTTTGTGACTTGCCGCGACTAGCTGTGCAAGTATTCGATGATGGCGTCGTGGATGGTAGTGAACACGCTGCGCAGTTCTGCTTCGTCTTCTTCAAGCAGCGTCACGCGGAAGCCCTTGAGGTCGGTGCAGAAACTGGTGCTGGGCACCACGCAGATACCCTTTGCGCCCAACAGATAGTACACGAAGCGGTAGTCCAGATTTTCGGTCTTGGAGCACCATTCTTCAACCTTGGCCTTGATCTGCGGATTGTCGATCTTCAGGCTCTGGTGGTTGTTCAGAACACCTTCACGGAAGATGATGGTGTTGTAGAATGCACCGTAGGTGGGGTTGAAATACAGTTCCGGAATGTCGGAAAGGATTTCGTTAATGATAGCGCTACGACGGCCAATCTTTTCGTTCAGAGCCTGGCGGTGTTCCATGAAGCGAGGATCGCCCAGCACGCGAGGAATGGTCATCTGGGGGAGAGTGGTGGAGCAGACTTCGACCATCTTGGCGTTATCCAGAGCGCGGCAGAAGGCGTCGAACTGTTCGTCCTTGTCGCGGTTGTAGTATTCAGCCCAGCCGCAACGTGCACCCGGCCACGGATATTCCTTGGAAATACCCTTCAGAGCGATAGCCGGAACGTCGCCGATGTATTCGGCCAGAGCGTAAGCTTTTGCTCCATTGTAGGTGATCTTGTTGTAGATTTCGTCGCAGATGATGAACAGGTTGTAACGCTTTGCGATATCAACGATCTTCTGCAAAATTTCCAGGGGGTACACCATGCCAGTGGGATTATCCGGATTCAGAATCAGGATGCCGGCGATGGAGGGATTGTACTTCACCTTGTTTTCAAGTTCTTCCAGGTCCGGATACCAGTGGTTTTCCGGCTTCATGCTGTAAGTGATAGGAGCAGAGTGTGCATGTGCAGCTTCTGCAGAGCTGTGGGTGCTGTATGCAGGAGACGGTCCAATGATACGGGTGGTCATGGACAGGAGACTGTACAATGTGGCGATTGCATCACCGAGGCCGTTGAAGAACAGGATGTCGTCAACAGTAATCTGGGCGCCGCCCAGCTTGTTGGTTTCCTTCACGATGAATTCGCGGGTTTCCAACATACCCTTGGACGGGCAGTAACCATAGGAACGGTTTTCCTTGGAAAGGTCCACAACGATGTCCTTGATCCATTCGGGAACCTGGCACTTCTTTTCAATGGGGTCGCCGATGTTTTCCCAGTGGATCTTCGGCATGCCCAGCGTTTTCAGGAGGTTCGCCTTCTTTACGATCTCTCGGATTTCGTAAGACAGTTCCTTGGCACCTTCGGTAAGCAAACGCTTTCTCATTTTATACTCCTTAGAGGTATTATAATTCTCTTAATTAACGGGTTAATTATAGAATAAAATTCTAGAGAATTTTCCTTTAGTTATGGGTTTTGGTTTAAATTCGGGCAAAATAAAAAGGGCCGCCCGTTGGGACTGCCCTTTGAATTCCTTTTTGTCTGATTCACTTGTTGGTTACGTACAGACCTTTACAATTCCTGAACAGTCGCGTATGATTCAACACAGGCTCGTGCTTCCGCCGCGCCTGCCGCCATCGCTGCTGCGATGATGTTCTGTTCAAAGATCTTGTTCATGGCAAAAAATATACTACCGAATTTTGATAAAGTCAAGATGCCCTTTAAAAGTTTTTGGATTTCCTTTTTTACATTTGCGACATGGCTTCTGAAACCTTATATGACCCCATTCGCAAGAAGGATGTTCCTGCAACGCCCGAAGAACACGTGCGCCAGGCGACTGTCCGTTATTTGTTGGACCAGGTGAAGGTTCCGGAACATTTGATTGCAGTGGAATTTCCCCTGAACGCCATTGACCCCAAGACGGATGACCGCGTGGACATTATGGTCCATAACTTTAGGGCTGGAGCTGGTATGGATAAACCTTGGCTTCTGGTGGAATGTAAGGCTCCCGGGGAATACAACTGGCCTGCATTGCAGCAACAGCTGAACAAGTACCTGCAGATTTTGACCCCCAACTATGTGATGCTCTCGTTGGGTGATGCTGTTCGTTATTTCAAACTTGACGCGGTAACGAAACGCTTTGAGAAGATTGAGTCTCTCCCGCAGTTTCAATAACTGTTGATGCTGATTTTTGTCAGAACGACTTATTGAACGATGGAGGTAACTTCTCCGTCGTGGAATCTGGAGGTAAGTTTGTCTCCGGATTTGAGCTGGCTTGCGCTGCGGATGAATTTTCCTGCAGAATCCAATGTAAGGGAATATCCCTTGGCGAGAATGTTTGCCGGGTTAGCTGCATTTACCTTGATTTCCAACAAACTAAACTTAGCCTTCTCAAGGTCCAGAATCTTGCGGGTTCCTTGCTTAAGGCCTTCTGTATTACGTTCAAGACGATCGTTTTCTCCACGAAGGATGTACTGTAAATCACGTTTCAGGTTGTTTCCGCAAATTACGAGATTTGTCTTTTCGCCTTGAATTTTCTTCGTCACCTTTTGCTGCAGGCTATTTCCGACATTTGTCAGGTCCTGCTTATAGTCTGCCAGCATGTCCTTGGAATTGTTGGCAATATCCTGTGCGACGTGAACCATCCTGCTATAGCTTTCAAGTACACGGTCAATGAGGCGCTTAGCCGTGTCCGTTGGAGTGATGCAGTACTGGTAGGACACTTCATCCAGTAGGCTCCTATCAATTTCATGACCGATGCCTGTAAATACAGGAACGGGGTAGTTGGCGACTGCTCTGCATAGGGCTTCGCTATCGAAGAAGTTCAGGTCTGTCTTGGAACCTCCTCCTCGTACAATGCAGACCACATCCAGGGAACCGTCTTCAGCAAGTTTCGCCAATGCTGCAAGAACGGTGGGTTCCGTTTCAGAACCTTGCATTTTGGCAAATTCAGTAACAACTGTAAATCGGAAAGGGGATTCTTCCAACTTGGTGGTGAAATCCTTGTAGGCGGCAGTTCCTTCTCCAGTAATAAGCCCCACTCGTAAGGGGACCTCCGCTAGCTCCAATTCCTTGTTCTTTTCCAGCAGGCCTTCCAAAGCCAAACGTTTGAGAATGGCTTGCTTGGTCAGGGCCAGTTCGCCCACGGTATAGACGGGGTCAATGTCCAGAATTTGCGCCTGCAATTTGCCATAGGGAACGTACAGTTCCGCCTTAATCAAAAAACTGACTTTAAGTTGGTCCTTCAGCTCAAAAGGTTGCCCGCAGGACATGATCTTTGCCTGTATGGCGGCAAAACGTCCTGCAAAACAGGATAGGTTGATGACCGAAATGGGCTTTACGTTGCCATCCACGAAATCCGCAATGGTCAGGTACAGAATGTTGGGCTTGCGGGTAATTTGGGTGATTACACCGCGAACCCAGACGGCGGGGGTTTCCTCCACCTTCCTTTTCAGGGATGTCAAGTACTGAGTGACCGTATAGGACTTAATTTCAGGTTCCATGAGCGGGAATATAATTATTTCGGATACGTAAAAAGGCTATTATTGTCTTCGTTATGTCAAAAGTTGTATCCGCAATGGAAGTCCGTCAAAATTTTGGCAACCTGTTGAATCAGGTTGCCTTGAAGGACGAAGAAATCGTTATTGAAAGAGCCGGCAAGCCTTTAGCTCGCCTGGTGAGCGTTCAGACAGCTACCACAGGCAAACTGGACTTCCGTGACATTACCAAACTTCCCAATCAAATTTGGGAAGAATAATTACTTGGCAATAATCTTTACATTCAGGTCCACACGCTTGGTGGGGTCTGCTACACTCTGAGCAATCAGCTTGGCTGTGTTACCTGCTGCGTCCGACTGTACAATCACGTAATTGGAGGACAGTTCCTGTTCACCATTTTCGTTAGCTTCGCAATTGCTGACGGAATACTTGTTGTTAATATAGTTCAGGGATTCACAGGGGACGAACCAAGTGATTTCAAGGCCTGCGTCATCCCAGCTAGAACCATCCTTGTTGGTCATATAGAACTGGAACTGGTTCAGGTGTAGGGTGTCACCAACGGTTGCACGGATGTTGTTGCTGATAGAGTCGTTTTCTGCGTTGTAGAAGTCCATGGATGCCAGGAGGCCTGGTTGCTGGATCAGCGTGTACAACTGGAGTACGTAACGCAGGCTGTCTTCTACCTGAGCCAAAGGCTTGGAATTGGATCGGGTATAATGCAGGTAGAACGGACCTTCAGGCATGTCGCCGGAAACTACGAAGGATCCGCCATAGACACTGTTGATGTTACCCTGAGATTTCTTGTTCTTGTCCAGAACTTCCAAAGTAACAGGACTTGTAACGTTGTTTTCTTCGTAGTTTTTGATCCAGTGCTTTACCAGGATGGAGTCGCCCTTCTTGTAATCGCCAATCCATACGAACTGTTCCTGATAGATGTCGTACTTGGCCGCGAGATTCTTGGGGCGAGTTCTTTCGAAGGTTTCACCAGGATAGTGGATAGAGTCCGGATTGGAGAAGTATTCGCCCTTCTCCAGTTCGCGGGCGGAAGTCTTTGTCTCGAAGAATGCGTAAGGACCTGTCCAGATGCTGGAGAAATTTTCGGTCTTGATGTTCAGATTCCAGGTGATGGAGTCGTTAGGAATGAGCAAGGTGTCCAAATTGCTATTGGTCGTGCCCAACACATCTTTGCCGTCAGTAAGTTCATAGTTCTTGATGTTGGTGCCCTGTGTCGTCACGTTTACGCTGTAACCTTCTGTAGCGGAGAACTGGACAGCAACTTTTTCCGGAGCATCGTCGATGAGGATAATGCCTCTGAGGGAATCATTCATCTTCATCTTGAAGGTCTCTTTTTCGCCGGTGTATTCATAGTAGGCGGTATCTACCAGAACCATCATGCGAAGACTGGTGGAATCCGTGAACTGACCGGTCACTTCCAGATAGTAGTGCTGGTCCTTGAAGGCGACAAACAGGTTGGAATCCTTGAAAACGCCTTCTTCTCCGGTTCCCGCGCTGGGAATGAAGTAGTTCACATAAGCGGAGTCCTTACGTCCATTTCCCTTGGGAACTGCGGTGATGGCTCTTAGGTAGTCACCTAGTTCATTTCGTACGCGGATAGTGTCTTTTTCCATGTTGTAGGTGGATGCGTAAACACGAATGCGACTGCCCTTGGGGAATTCGCCCAAATACATGGGGAAGTTTCTATCCAGGCTATCTACGTAAAGAACGCTGGAATCCATCTTGGAACTGTCCCCTTGGAACAATTCCACATAAATTCTCATGGTGTCGCCAATGCTAGCGGTATCCTTGTAGTCCACATCGGCACGGTCACTTAGGGATGTACTGGACTTGAAGGATGCTACAGAGGAACTGCTGTCGGCTTCTTCGTCGCTCTTGCTGGAAGAACCGCTATCGCTACAGGCAGCAAACAGGGTAAGTGCTGCCAAACTAAAAGTGCCAAGAACAAGTTTCTTGAAGTTCATGGATAGTCTCCTAGTTCAGGATGTAGAATTTCTGTTCGGCATTAAAGGCTTCTCCATTCACTTTCAGGATGTACTTGCCTGTGGGGAAGGCCTTTGCCTTGAACTTGAAGTTGATCTTCTTTTCGCCGTCCATTTCACGGGCGGCAACCGTAAGCATGCGCTTGCCAAATTCGTTGACAATTTCGATCTGTACGAACTGGGGGTAACCGACGGTCAAATCAAAGTCGCAATCCAGGGAGAACTTGTCCACGTTCACCTTGGAAAGGGTGTAGCCGCCATCCATGGATTCACCACCCACAGATCGGCTGTTGTCGTAGTAACCTACAAACAGACTGGGGGCCAGTTGCTTGCCCGTATTGCCGGACATGACGAAGGATTCCGTAGTGTCTGTGGCGGTGAGAATCAATGTGTACAACTTGGAAGCGTGCTTACGCTTGAAGAATTCGGTAAAGGTGGGGGTACGGAGGAATGCTCCCAGAGGAGCCTTGGGATTCAAAGTAATGATACCCAGGTAGTCTGCGAACTTGGTGTCTACGCCACCACCGGAGTTCTTACGGATGTTGAACTGTCCACCAGGCTGGGGAAGGTTTGCAGGTGCATTTTCCCAAGTCAATTCGTAGTCCGGCCAGTCGACGCCCAACTTCTGGTCGCCGTAGTTCATATCCTTGTTGGTTTCCTTTAGACCGAAGATGTTCAGCTGGATAGGCTTCTTTACGGAATCCGGATCGAATTCCAACTTCAGGGCAGCGTCAAAGAGAGGACCGGGCAGTGCGGACAAGTCAAATTTCAAGTAGATCTTGCCTGCAGATCCGCTTCTGTTGGAAAGCTGCAGTGTGGGGTCCGTATTGTGGGGCGTGTAATTGTCGAATTCGGAAATCCAGGTTGCCGCACCCTTACCACTGGGAATGTTGTCTCCAGTATGGTCCATGGTGGTGTAGCGCTTGTCGAACACATAGATACGGCTTGTATCAGAGCCGGTGGAGTAACCGTCATCGCCAGTAAAGATCACGTTGTAACGGCCACTAGCGGTAAAGGTCATATCGGTTTCATATTCGGTAGAGTCGGAAATGATCACCTTACCCGGACCGGAACCTTTCTTCCATTTTACAGGAACTTCGCAAAGACCATCACCGCGGCCATCATCAACAACGGAACCGATGATGTGAAGCTTGTTGGGCTGGACTAGAAGCATTTCTTCGGGAATAGTAGCGACTGGCTTCTCGTTGGCGCCCTGCTTGGGGGCGTAACCTACGAAGAGGGGCAGGAAGGATCCGCCTTCTTCACGCTGGGTCAGGTCCTTACCAAACAGTGCCTTAATCTTGGATGCCGGACGGGATTCTTCCACCATCTTGTAGAAAGGATTACCGCGGGTAAGCGTTTCTCGGAGACCGGAAACAGAAAGACCGGAATTGTCGTTAATGAACAGGGGACGGTCCTTCGCCTTGTCGCTAGCGATCACCTCTACACCCAACAGTTCTGCGGATGCCTTATTGAAGTTGTGGAGAAGAGTGTTACCGTCCTTGGCAGTAAGACCGAGAATCCAGATGGTACCACCGTTATTGGATATCTTTGGACCCTTGGTATCGCCAGTCATGGTTACCTGACGACCCCACAGTTTCTGATAGTTCAGCTGGATTGTGCCGATAGATACGTCTTCCATGAAGACGTCGCCTGTACCTACTTCGTCTGTTTCAAGGGACTTGACCATCATGTTCTTCAGCAGGATGGTGCGGGTAGACTTCTGAATAATGCCGCTTCCGAATTCGGAGAATCGTTCGATGGTCAGTTCATTAAAGGCTCCCTTTTCTACGATGAATTTGCCCTTACCGTCAATGCGACCTTCAATACCCAAAATGCGGCGAACGCGATTGCGAATATAGATGTCTCGGTTAATGGTCCAGCGACCTCCGGGAGGGAAGTAGATGGTTTCTGCACCATCATCGATCGCTTCCTGGATTGCCTTGGCGTCATCGGAACCTGTATTCGCCTTTCCACCGTAGTCACCGGCGACAGTCACCCAGTTGTCGGCCTTCTGTTCTGCGAAGTTAGGGGTTTCCGCTACAGCTACTCGCATGGATTGCTTGGGACTATGGCAAAGTTGCTTACTTTCCTGAGTGGAAAATTCGAAAATTTCGGAAGCGCCAATGTCTTCGCCTACGCCCTTCATGGCGGAGCGAATCTTGGTCTTATACTTGCTAATCTTTACGCCGCGTGCGAAAATGTGGTGGTCTACGACAATGGCGGTAGTGGGTTTTGCATTGCCTTTACCTGGGTCGTACTCCAAGGTGCCGTCCAGCAATGTCATGATGGCGTTCTGGCCGTGGGAATAAATTGCAGGAACCTTTCCCTTGAAGCGGAGAGCTCGAATGGTCAGGTTCATGTCCTCGTTTTCCAGACCGTACTTGGTCTGGGCATTCAAGGTCACGTATTCCATCGTAACGGTATTCTTTTCGCCCTTGGTGTAAATACCTGTGTTGAAACCACGGATTTCCACATTTTTCAAAAGGAGGGGGCCGATGTTGTCGTCATGGCCTAAATCGATACCGTAAATACCGGTGGTGTCACCGGAGTAAATCTTTACGTTGGTGATATTACCCTGGTAGGAAGCGTTGAATCGAATACCGATGGCGCCGGGGTTGCCCTTACCTGTACGGATGGTCAAATCACGGATGGCGTTGCGAATACGTGGCTCCGGACCAGAACCTGTAAAGATTACGGGCTTGGGGAAATCGACGTTGTCAAAGCCGTAGGTGCTATCGGCCAGCTGGATAATCGTTCCGCCAATGCTCTGTCCCTGCAAAATGGTTCGCCTGGAATTGGTAGCGGGCTTTCCTGTTTCCGGCCAGGAAAGCTGGTCGTTCACCTTGTAGATGCCATGGGGAAGGTAGATGATGTAGTCTCCATCCGGATGGTCGTTCAGAGCCTTCTGGATAGCTTCCGTATCGTCCGTCTTGCCATCACCCTTTGCGAAATAAGGATCTTTTGTGACGTTAACGACTTTTGCTCCTAGAGGGAATTCCACCTGGGCAAAGGCAAATGCTGAAAAAATGAGCGTTAAAAATATCAAGCGGGACATAAACACCTCTTAACCTAATATTAATAAATGTAAAAAAATCCTGTCGGGAAAGTGTAACTTATTGCTTACATTTGTCGTGCACAAAAGGGTTGTGGTCTCCCTGAACCTTGAAAATGCGACGATCTCTCTCGCATTCCTTCTCAGTTACGGGATACATCTTGTCCCAGGCTTCGAAAAGTTTGCGGTCCTGATTGGATAATTTGATTCCGTAGGTCTTTTCCATGTAGAAACTGGCGCGAGCGACAATGCCTCTGGCTTCTTCGCGGGGTTGAGCCTTTTTTCCCTTGAAGTCGATGATAGTCTTGCAATTGCCGTACATGGGCTCGGGATTGTTGGTCCATTGGCTGTACATAAAGTTGTTGCGGTCTCCGTTCACTTCCCCGATAGCGGGGTACAGGTTGTGCATGTCCCCTTCCATAATCTTGAAGGTGGTGTCATTAGCGCTGCAGTTCTTTCGGCCACCGTCTTTCCAGCATGACAGAAAATGACCCATATTGTGGGCTGTTACCATGTGCTCCCACTCGATACGCTCTGCCCGCTTGAAACTTTTGCGGTTGGGATTTTCCCTAGGCTTGAAGTCACAGCTGCTGAAGTCCACGTTTTTCTTGTCATCGTACCTGCAGCCGCAATACAGGGTTTCCTGCAGTTCACCGTAGTACACTCGACGCATCTGCTTACTGGCGTCACGATAATTGTAGTGTTGGGGTGCTGCTGTGGGATCCACTTTTGCGAAGCAGACCAAAGATAAAACCAAAAGTGCTAGGACTATGAAAAAACGTTGTTTCATGGACCGACCTGATATATAAAACGATGTATGTGAAAACTAGTATTTTTTTGAATATTGCTACATTTAAACTATGCAAAACGCTGGAATGGAATACTTGAATTCCCGACTGATGTTCGGGATGATGCCGGGGCTGGAATCTACACGTAAGCTGTGCGAAGCTCTTGGAAATCCTCAGGAAAAGTTTAAGACCATCCATGTGGTGGGAACCAATGGAAAGGGCTCTACCAGCTATTATCTGTCCGGAATCTTAAAGGCCCATGGATTTAAGACAGCCCTTTACACAAGCCCCCATCTGGTAAGCCTGCGTGAACGAATCCGTATAGACGATGTCCCTATTTCCGATGAGGATCTGGACCGCTATCTTTTGCAGGTGAAGGATGCCGCCCACAAGGTAAATTCCGCCGGCGCATCCATCGAACCTACGTTCTTTGAAGTCTTGACTCTGGTGGCTTTCCTCCATTATGCAAATTCCGGCGTGGATGTTGCCGTACTGGAAGCAGGGATGGGCGGCCGCCTGGACAGTACTGCGGTTGCAAATGGCGATGTGGCCGTTGTTACTAGCATTGGCCTGGAACATACGGAAGTGTTGGGCCCCACGGAATCTGCCATCCTGAAAGAAAAGATGGCCGTACTTGGGGAAGGCTCTCTTACTGGGAAGACATTCGTTGTTGGCGGCCTTTCACAGGAATTGCTTTCCGAAGCCCGTCAATTTGCTGCAGAACGTGGTGCGGCATTTGTGACTCCGGAAATCCGTAAAGACGTTGTACTTCCCAATTTAGGGCAGCACTACGTGGAAAATGCAAGCCTCTCCTTGGTGGTGGCAAAGCTGTTTGTTGGCCCCTCCTACGATGATGCTCTGGCGATCCGCGTGTTGGCTAGTCGCAGTTGGGCTGGCCGCATGCAGACTCTTGCGGATTCGTCCGGAAAAGTCCGTTACATTCTGGATGGCGCCCACAATTCCCATGCGGTGAAACGCCTGGTGGAAACTCTGGATAAGTACTATCCCCAGCAGAAATTCCATTGCGTATTTGGCGCTCTGAAGGACAAGGACGTAGGGGAAATGCTGAAGCTGATGGCGCCTCACGTTAGCCATTGGCACATCACGAAAACGCCTTATCCAAGATTCCGCGAGCTGGATGACCTGCGGGGGTTACTTGCCGGTCTTGGTCTGAATGTTGCAAGCGAAGGCGAATTAAGCAGGTCGTATCTGGATCTGGTACAGGCCGAAGCTGGTGAAGTCCCTGTGCTGATTACAGGCAGTCTCTATATGATCGGGGAAACAGTTCAGTCCCTGAAGAAGGATTATGAAGGTCTTGCCTTCTTCCGCGGGCTTGACCAGACAACCAACGAACACCGTTAGGATCTGGTTTTTATTACAGGATATAACAGAAAAGTCCGCTTGAAAAAGCGGACTTTTCTGTATCTTGCGACGAATGTCTTGGATATTTCGGGTTACTTCATGTCCGGATCGTTTTCCATTTCTTCGTAGGCCTTCTTGGCCTTGGCGCGGATCTTGTCTGCGGCTTCGCCGGTGATCTTGCCTGCGTCAGTCAGTTCCTTCAGGTAGTTGTCCACAACATCGGTCTTTACGGAAACAACGCCATAGATACGGAACTTGCCTTCTGCGGTAGATTCCATTTCCATATCGTTCATGGTAGCACCGCTGAGGTGGATCTTCACCTTGTTCTTGGAAGTGCTTTCGAAGTGTTCTGCGAATTCGTCGCCAACTTCTTCCTTGAAGTTCTTCACCATAGCCTTGATGTAGGAATCGATGGACTTGGCCAGGTCAACTCGTGCGTTCTGGTCAGCCTTTTCCATAGCAGTCTGCTGGTCAACGGATTCACCGATACCGAGACCTGCTGCAGTGCCGTCATTCCAGTAGGCCTTCTTGACGTTCTGCATCTTGAGCAACTGGTTCACAGCCTTTTCCTGGGGGGTCTGGCTAGCGCAGCCCACCATGAAAAGTGCTGCCAAGGCAAAAGCGATTGCTGCCATCATCTTCTTCATCATATTTTCTCCTTGTTGAGACTCTAAAGAGGCTTTTTTAGCCTGTTTTTACGAAAAAATATGATTTTGAACAAAAAAAGTCAAGCGAATTGTTTACGTGATGTGAAAATAATCACGCGGATTCTCATCGTCAAGTAAATCCGATCTAGGCTGAAAACAAAAAAAATCCCTAGAAAGTGAATTCTAGGGATGGTTAGGTTTCTAACTTGCGTTTTCGACCAAGAAAAGGACAAGCGATGAGACTTAACCGAGA